>CBFGJQ010000090.1:0-4736 GCA_965649095.1 Caldifarciminota bacterium
AAAGAAAGTCGTAGCGTCCAGATTTATCTGGACGAACTGTAATCGTCCATCTAAAGATGGACGCTACAAAAGACGATCTTCCTATTTGAAGTTTCCTTATAATTAGCCTTTAGATACAGCAGTTAAGGCCGAATAATCCAGGTGATATGCCTATTTATAAATTCTAATTATCCGAAGGAGATACTCTGAGTGAATTATGACACCGCATCTAAATGATTACCTTTTTTGGATTCGGTCGGGTTCGGAATAGTTGAGCAACTGTCTGTCTATAAACCTCAGTTCAGGATTGACAATCTTATAAAAATCTTTATACTTAAGATATGCCACTTATTCTATTTCTATTTACCCAGGTATATAATCCCCAGACACTGGCCGTCCCCCCTTTTGAACATACCTTAGGATTCTATCGGGCGTCAAAGTACTATTTGAGGCTCTTTTTGGGCTCAAACTTTGACTACAATGACCCCCAGGGTATTGCGGCGGTGAAGTTAAAAGAACTTGATGACCCGAAGACAAAAAGGGATGATGATGAACTAACGGTCTTTGCGGTAAACTCCGGGTCGGGTCAGATTGTCTATAATGTTGGTCTCTTTGGTCTGAAGGTCTATGGCGATAACAGACTCTTCTCCAATCCCAAGGGAATCGCAGTAAATGAGGATGGACTTATTGCCCTTGCGGATTACGGGAATAAAAGGGTGGTAAAATTGGAATATAAAAATGGAAGGCTTGAATACCTTGGTGAAATCCCGCTCCCCGGCAGACCATTTGATGTCTCTTTTGATTCAAAGAATAATCTATATATAACCGATTTTGATAATTCAAAGGTCTATGCCTATTCCCCGGATGGGAATAAAATCCTTGAATTTGGAAGGGAGGGAACTGCCTGGGGTGAGGTCTATCATCCGATGGGGATTGAGGTAATTGATGCAGATGCCCCGCATAATCACTATAAAGACGACTTTATCGTGATCACCGATAATAACGGAAGACGGGTCTCAAAGTTTACCACCGGTGGCAGATTTTTGGGTTCGGTCTACAATTTTGAAATTGGCCTTACCGAATCAAATTTCCTCTATTGTGCGGTTGACTATTTCGGCAACATATATGTTACTGATGAGTTAAACAATCAGGTCCACAAATTTGACCGAAATCTAACCTATATAATTACTCAGGGAAGGACGGGGGTAGAGCAAGGTGAATTTATCTCACCAAGGGGAATTACCATTAATAGACGGTATGGCCAGGTCTTTATCAGCGAAAGGGAAGGCGGCCAATACCTCTGGATTGCAATTGATGGCTTTGTTGTCGGCACATTCCCTAAGGAATTTACCCATAAACGACCCGGGACTACCCTGGCAGTCTATCTTACGGATGAGGCGCGGGTTGATATTTATGTTTATAACAACAGGGGCGAGATGGTGAAAGAACTTGTTAAGGGCTTAAAAAGACCCCCAGGAGAATTTTTAATTGTCTGGGAGGGTCTTGATGAAAATAATAACCTCGTCCCCCCCGGTGACTACGAATTTCGCATAGAATTGAAGGCACGCCATGGCCATGGCACAAGGATAAAGAAGACACTAAAAGGGATGGTGCGCTGTGTTGGTTCTTAGCTCCATTGTTACTCTCTTTTTAATAGGCACAAATGATTATTGTGGTGAATTTCAGAATCTTGGTGTAGGGGCAAGGATATGTGCAATGGGAAGTACCGGCATTGCCCAGGGGGAAGACCCATCTGCCCTCTCTTTAAATCCGGCCCACTCAGCCTCTCTGATGCGCTCCCTTGGGCTGATGCATGCAGAGAACTTTTCCGGTATTGCCAAGAATGAATTCGGTTCAATTGTAATCCCGGGGAATAATAGTGCCTTTGGTCTTGGGATTCAGGCAATAATCGTTAATGATATAAAATTGACAACCCTGCCCGATACGAGTCTGCCCCCGGGTCCGGATAATCCACCGATAGCAAATGATACAGTCTCTACAAAGGATATTATCTTTTATTTAAATGGTGCCAAGATTAAGGGGGTCTTCTCCTATGGCGCCAATCTCAAGGTCTATTATCGCGACCTATCTATCCTTACCGGATTTGGGGGCGGACTTGACCTGGGATTGAAGATAAAATTAAACAATTTGAACTTCGGGCTTGCGATAAGAGATTTTGTCCTCTCACCGATTATCTGGGAAAATAGCTCTCGGGAGTCTATCTCCCCACGGTTCTCAATCGGACTTGCCCCCCAAATTCCATTTCCCGAATCGAATTCCTCCTTCACCCTTGAATCGGACCTGATAAAGGAGTTTGATGAAAGGGGATTTGAGGTAAATACCGGAATTGAGTATAATCACAGGGGTGTGGTTGCCGGACGCCTGGGAAGGGCAGATAACCGCTATACATTTGGGGTTGGTCTGCGCTACCGGAAGTTGAACCTTGATTATGCCCTACTTACCCATATAGACCTCGGGCCTTCCAATAAACTTTCCCTCACCCTGGAGTTTTGATAAAAGGTGATAAAGGCAGAGATATTCAGGAAGTTATTAAATCTCTGGGCAATATTCATTCCTGTTTTGTATTATAAATTACCCAGCGTCGGTTCAGCAAGACTATTATTATTTTTGGTTACTATAATTATAGTAGTAATAGATTTTTTTCGTCTCCATATCAATGGCTTCAAAGAGGGTTTCATTCTCCTCTTTGGGTCCTTCTTGAGGCGTCGCGAACTCCGCCAATTGAGCGGGGCAACCTATCTCCTTTTAGGATGTCTAATCACTGCCCTCTTATTCTCAAGGTCAATTGTCATTTCTGCCTGCACATTTATAATAATCGGTGATACATTTGCGGCAATGCTCGGGCAGAATATTAAAGGCCCGAGGCTCTTTAAAAAATCAATAATTGGCAGTCTCAGCTTTTTGGGGATCAATCTTATTGCCATAATTGTGCTATATCCTTTATTAGACCTTCCCCGTTTGTGTCTTATTGTTGGGGCGGTATCAGCCACATTCTTTGAGGCATTACCATTACCCTGGGATGATAACTTTTCCGTCCCCATCCTGACCGGGGCGGTGATGAGCCTCTTTGGAATATTGATGTAGATCCCAGGTGGTGAATAAATTGAGGGGTTATTGTATCATAACCCCACCGGGGCGGGGAGGGTCCACTCTGCGGCAGATTATTCCGGTTCGAAAGGATTTTCGGAGGAAATCCCCCTTTTGGTGGATCTTCAAGTATTGACATCTCTTCAAGAATGAGTATAATAGCATACTTTAAGGAGGTAATGTGACCAATATGCATTTTAATTATAAAGATGTCTTTCGCGCTGGTCGGCTTGGCTTCAGCGCCAAAAAGATGTGGGTAGGTTTTTTGGGGCTGCTTGTGGCATTTATCGGGTATGGAATCCTCTCCTATCTCGCATTCATAGCCGGGGGAACCGAAATTGCTGAGGTCTGGGAGACCTATCGCCTTGTGCCCTTCTATCCTGGAGAGATGCCCTGGCCCTGGTATTCCTGGGTTTTGTGGATTGTTGGAATTATCTGGTGGATACTGGTGGCACTGCTCAGCGGGGTGGCAATATCAAAGATTACCTACGAACAACTGAAGGGGGATGAGTTCTACGAAATTAAGGAGGCAATAAAATTTGCGCTAAAAAATGGTAAATCAGCAATCCTTGCCCCAGTGGTCTTGATCCTCTTTATCATTGCCCTCATTATTATGGGTATCATCCTTGCCTTGATCACCTGGATTCCCTATTTCGGGCAACTCTTCTTTGCGGTTATGGCAATCCCTGCCTTTTTTGTCTGCATATTTATCCTCTATCTCGTTGTTGTTACGATTGTCTCGCTGATTGTTGGTCCTTCCATTGTGGGCACAACCGGCAATGATACATTTGACACACTCTTTGAATCATTTTCGGTAATCAATGACCAGCCCTGGCGATTTGTTCTCTATGAACTCCTCCTGAAACTAATAGTAATTGTTGGTGTGGGAATTTTGGGTTTCTTTGCGGTAAAGGCAATCTTTTTAGGACGGGATGTGATCGGGATTATTGTTCCGGAGGCAAAACTTGATAATATCCTGCTAAATGCTGCCTATTATGTAAAATTAACCGTCCCGACTTTCTGTCCTGAGGTAATACAGAATCTCGTTACCGGATATATAGAATGGGTTGGTATGCCCGATCTCCTCTCCCCACTCAAATATTCACCTCCTTATGAGACCTGGGCCGGTGCTATAAGTTCCTTTGTATTAGGGATAATCTACTATTTTATAATCCTCGGTGTCCTGTCCCTTGCTCCTTCCATCTTCTATGCCGGTAATACCATCATCTTCACCGTCCTGGTAAAGAAAAAGGATGACAAGAACTTGCTTGAGATTAAAGAAGAGGTCTTTGAAGAGAAGAAGGAAGAGGAAAAAGAAGAAAAACCGGAAGCAGAGGAAGAGAAGAAGAGAAGAGGAAAAAAGAAGGAAGAAGAGCCGGCCGAAGAGGTTAAATCTGAGGGTGAAGCGGAAGAGAAGAAGACAGAATAGGTAAAGAATTACTAAAGAGGGGCTGCCACTTATTGGCGGTCCCTTTTATAGGTAACAGGAATTTCAAATTATCTCAAGATTCAAACGGATAAGAGAATGCAATTAAAAGGGATAATAAATCCCCCCTTTTGTGAGAAGGGGAAGAGGCAAATCCCTCTGAACATCTTGGGTAATATGAGAAAGATCTTATCTTGAGGTAATAGGAATTTCAAAAATTCCT
>CBFGJQ010000091.1:0-4734 GCA_965649095.1 Caldifarciminota bacterium
AAACTGGTTAAGTGGTTAAATAAATAATTGGTTAAATAAAGGCTAGTCATAAAGCAGATGTCTTTCTCTTTTCTTTATGAAGTCCTTCAAGTCTTTCTCCCACCTCTTTTTCATTGAGTCCACTGATTTGCCTTTTTCAATCGCCTTTCTTATCCAGGAATTGCCAATTAATATATCAAAGGGCATCTTCTTTTTCTCAAATTCATAAGGTGGTTTGCGCCAGGCAAATTTTTTTGGATAAAGTTCTTTAATTGTTGCAATTATCTCAAGCCCGACACAAACCGGGTCAAAAATTTTAAGATCATTTACATAGATCTGTGCACCACCGCAGATTTTACCACAATATTTGTGGAAGGTAGGAATGAATTTCAGAGGGCGAAATTCTGCACCCTGGATATTTCTCTCTTTTAATTCTTTTACAAGTTCTTCTTCATCAATCCAGGGGGCGCCGAATATCTCAAAGGGTCTTGTCGTTCCCCTTCCTTCAGATACATTCGTTCCCTCAAGCAGACACATCCCAGGATATACCAATGCAGTCTCAAAAGTAGGCATATTTGGTGAAGGGACAGTCCATTTTAGACCACAATCAGGAAAATACAAATTTCTTTTCCAGCCTTGCATTTTTATGATTTCCAAGTTCGCACCAATTTTTTCCTCAATATTTATCATACTACAGATTTCTCCAATCGTTAAACCATGTCTGACCGGCAGAGGATATAATCCAACAAATGATTGAAAATCTTTTTCAAGGATTGGTCCTTGAACGGTCAAACCATTCAACGGATTGGGGCGGTCAAGGATTATAATTTTTTTATTCAATCGTGCCAATTGTCTGAGCAGCAATATTGTGCTCCAGACAAATGTATAATAGCGTGTTCCAATATCAAATAGGTCTACAACCAAAACATCGAACTTCTTTAGGAACTGGGAAGGCAAAATAATCTGTTTGTCATAAATACTCAAAACCTTTATACTCCCCTGCCAAAAATTTTTTACATACACCTGGTCCTGAAAAGTGCTGAAAAGGCCGTGTTCGGGAGCGAATACTACCTCTAAGTTAACCCTTTTGTTTTCATTAAAAAGAAAATAAGTCGGAATTAATTGAGAATTGGTTGCTGAAATATTTGTTAATAAGGCAACCCGCTTATTAGACAATTTCCGAAATTTACCTTCTTTTAGGACATCAATGCCAAGTTGCATATTCAAATAGAAGTAAGAATCTTGCAGGCGCTTATTAGATATGCAGTATGGGTAATGCCCCTCTCTTTTGGCCGCATTCCCCTTTCCCTTACCAAAATCTCTCTATGTAGTATTTCGCCAACCTTTATTCTTATAAAATCGTTTTCTTTAAGGCTCTCGACAGTTCGCTTTACCTGCTCCATATTGGGACTCCAGCAGGCCAGACTATTGCCGCCTTTCAATGCTAACTTAGCCTTAGGCACAATCTGCCAGGGTTCAGGCACATCTATAAATACCGCATCAACCTCTTTCTGCGAAAATCCCTTTTCCGCCACATCCTGCAGGAAAAATTCGATATTAAAACAGCCCAGCCTTTCCATATTTGCTCGTGCATTCAGCAGGAATTCTTCATTCCTTTCGTAGGAATAAACTATTCCTTGAGGTCCAACCGCCCTTGATAAGAAGTAGGTAAGTGCACCACTACCGGTTCCGACTTCAATTACTCTTGAGCCAGGTCCAATTGCGGTTTCAAAGATAAGATAGCCCAAATCCTTGGGATAGACGATGGTCGTCTTACGTTTAATACCCATCATCATATCCCCGGTTGTTGGCTTAAGGCAATAATAGTCAGCCCCCAGATGTGTCTTACCTTTATAACCAAACGGTTGTTTTATGATTTTATTATACTCTATTTCTCCAACATCAGTTGAAAGTTTCTTTCCTGTTTTTGGTTGCACTAAATATTGCCTCTTTTCATCAAGATAGATATATACGAATGTCCCTTCTTGAATGATCTCTTCCATATTAAAAGTATAACTTAAAAATCTTATTCCGTCAAGATTCAGGGGGGTATTATCCATTTTTAATTTTTAATTGCATTTTGTTATCCGTTTGAATTTTGAGAAAATGATAGGACACCGTTTTCGGAATGTTGACTATTTTTATTTTTAGAATATAATAAATAATAGAAAAAGAATTTTTGAAATGGATTGTGCCTATGCCCTTTTATGAATTTACAATTTCCACAAGCAGGGAAGAGGAACTTATAGATATTACCGCTGAAATCAAAAGGATTGTTCGGCACTCAAATATAAGGGAAGGGATTATTCATATATTCATTCCCCATGCTACGGCAGGTATAATTCTGAATGAAAGTGCAGACCCCAATATTAAAATTGATTTTTTGAATGCCCTGGCGCGGGCAATACCAAAACGGGCGAATTACCTCCATGATGAGATAGACCGCAATGCATCTGCCCATCTCCGCAGTGCACTGGTGGGTTCAAGCCTTACCATACCATTGAGAGATAGCGAGATGGTTTTGGGCACCTGGCAATCAATAATGTTCTGTGAATTTGATGGACCACGGAGGACCCGCCGGATTATCGTGCAAATAATTAAAACGCACGGTATTCAAGATAGTCTTGACAAGCGATGAACTTTTAAAAAATATAGTATGCAGAATAACAATATTATTGATAAATACATAAAAAAGTTAGATGGCATAAAAGAAGATTCCAGATTGATAAGATACGATGATATTGAAGAAAGATATATAAAAAAACTCGTTGTCATCACCCGTTCTATCAGCAGGGTAGAAAATTTTTCGGAATTATTAGAGGCAATCATTGAAAGTGCAATTAGTATTGGTAAGGCAGAACGCGGTTTTCTTATGCTATTCAGGAAGGATGGGCATCTTGAATTCAAGGTCGCCAGGAACATCAATAAAGAAACTCTTGAGTCAGACGATTTTACAGTGAGTAAGGGAGTAATAAATCAAGTGGCTGAAACAGGTGAATCTATATTTCTAACGGATATACATCAAGATGAAAAGTTCAAAACCAGAAAGAGTATCATTGAACTCGGGTTAAGAATGATAATGTGTGTTCCCTTGAAGATAAAGGGTCGTCTGCTTGGGCTTGTCTATGTTGACTCTCACTCCGTAACTGAAACATTCTCTGAAACAGAGAAAAGGTTATTGGAAGCATTTGCGGCACAGGCCAGTATCTTGATTGAAAATTCGGAACTATATGAAACAAGTATTCATGACGTTCTCACCGGTCTTTATAACTATGGCTTTCTCGCACTCCGTCTGGAACAGGAGATTGAACGAGTTCTCAGATACAGAAAGGGAGAACTCTCTTTGATGATGATAGATATCGACAATTTTAAGATGATTAATGATACCTATGGCCACTTTTTTGGCAACGAGGTGCTTAAAAAAATCGGTGGAATTATTCAAGGAAATATTAGAAAGGTAGATGTTCCAGCGCGTTATGGCGGAGATGAATTCGCAATTCTTATGCCCGATACCAGAGCCGAGGATGCGAAAGAAGTTGCTGATAGGTTGCTTTCTGAAATAAAGGATAATCCAGCCGAATTTTAGAAAAAGAAGATTCCTATTACTATCAGTATCGGTATTTCTTCTTTTCCTGCTGAAAGGATTCAGGATAGTGCAAGCGTTATTATTGAGGCAGACCACGCTCTTTATCTCTCAAAACAAAAAGGTGGTAATACCTCAAGTATCTATGCATATAAAAATGGTGAGGAAATTGTTTATGGAGATGTGCTGATTGGAGTATCAAAGTCAATAAGGGAAATCAAAGATACGATTGATAAGATTGCGACAACTGATGCCAATATTCTAATTTCTGGTGAGACCGGAACCGGAAAGGAGTTGGTTGCCCGTCTTATTCATCAGCGAAGTTTAAGGAGGGCCAAGCCATTTATAACCGTAAATTGTGGAGCAATACCCGAAAGTTTACTTGAGTCTGAATTGTTTGGTCACGAGAAGGGATCGTTTACCGGTGCCTACACGCAACATAAAGGGAAGTTTGAAATTGCTCAGGGGGGGCACAATTTTTCTTGATGAAATTGGTGAACTGCCACTTCCTCTTCAGGTCAAGATACTACGGGCAATAGAGAATAAAGAGATTGATAGAATCGGCGGGAAATTGATTAAGGTAGATGTGCGGGTTATTGCAGCTACAAATAAGAATCTTGAGGAAGCGATTAAAATGGGAAAATTTCGGGAAGACCTCTATTATCGGCTTAATATCCTCAATTTATACATACCTCCTTTAAGGGAGAGGCCTGAAGATATAGAACCAATAGCAAACCACTTCCTTAAAACTTTTAGTCAAAAATATGGTAAGAAGTTCAAAGGTTTTACTCCAGATTGTCTGGAGGCAATGTGCGCTCATCCTTGGCCCGGCAATGTGAGACAGTTGATTCATTCCATAGAGCGGGCCGTGATTTATGAAAAGCCCTTTATTCAGCGGGCATTGGTACGACATAAAGGCAACATAACAAAGACCGCTGAGGAATTGGGGATAAGCAGAAAGACATTGAGGGATTTGATAAAGAAGTACAAATTATAGAAATAAAATCGGCTCATGACCAGAAAGTGTGATGAAAAACTTGAAAGGCATCCCTTAGATCTATATAATATGGATATTTTTATTGTATAGGAATTTGAAAAATTCCTATACAATATAATGAAATTTTTCATTATAGAAAAAATATGGACAAGATACATCAGGGATTTCCGATCGC
>CBFGJQ010000092.1:0-4734 GCA_965649095.1 Caldifarciminota bacterium
AAATAAACTTTTCCTAATCGGCTCGGCACCATCCATTGACATAATGCCCATCCCTGATGTATCTTGTCTTTTTTTTCCATAATGAAAAATTCCATTACCAGGTAATAGGAATTTTTGAAATTCCTATTACCTGAACATACATTAAGAAAATTCATCCTCTTAAAAATCCCTTTCGCACCGGAATAATCTGCCACGCCGCAGAGCGGATTCTTCCTGTGGGATTGACCGCACTTGGGCGGTTATGACACCAAAAGCGGTGCCATTCCAATTTTTGCGCAGCGGCAATCCTCACATAATCAATATTTACTTTTAACTTTTCTTACGTAGCGAGGTCAGTAGTAAGTGGCAAGTTTTTCTCAAAACAATGCCCTCATTCCCTAAAAAGGTGAGGAAAGAAACATCTGTAGCGTCCGACTTCAGGGGGACGAGAAATTTTATCCGTCCAGGACCTGTCCTGAACTTGATTCAGGATAAATCTGGACACTACATTTTTGAGAAAAATTAAACGATTACGGTCAGTAAGATTATAGAGGCACTTTTTAAAATTTGATTCTCAAATTTGGTGGCTGGGTAAAGACCAATAAAATACAAAAGCCCTGAAAGATTCGCTCAAAGCCCGATTCCGAAGAAGAGATTGTCTCAATTGGGTATGATAAAAGGTTAAAAGGTATATTGGAAACAAACTTAATGGGTGGATAATTATCCCCTAAAATAGAAAATTCCTCTATGCCGCTTAATGATTGTAGATTATAAAGGCTATGCAATCCATCAATTGTCAAATTCGCTGGAAAGATGCCCAATGAGAATTCAACGCCCAAAAGTCCGGTGAATCCTTTATAAACAAACTCTATCTCCCTCTCTTGGGGCTTAAACTTTATGACCTTCTCTCCATCTCCTCTCCACCATTTTATTGTAAGATTCTCGCTATCAATCTCATACTTTTCATACTGGATTATCCCTCCCATATTTTCCTGGCGATAGAAATCTTCCTTTGTTGGTTCTTGAGAAAGCAGATGGTCTATCCCAAATCCCCTTTCATACTTATCATAGATTAAATATCTCTGCAGGTTTTTCTCTTTACTCCGCAGAATCTCATGGATTGACTTTACTCCTTCTTCTTTTTCACAGGTGACAATAATTCTGTCATGATACTTCTCCCTCCGCCGGGCAAGATAGTTCAATATGTTTGCCTTTCTTATAATTCGGTCGTCAATCTCTATAAGCGAGGCAGTCTGAGGTTTGATAACGGAAAAGAAATCATTTGTTGAGACAATTATCTCTTCATTCCCATCAGCATCAAAATCTTTTACTTCAACGCCAGTTTTAATATTTTGCAACTCGGCTTCAATGAGATTTCTATATATTGCCTCCCTCAAATGGGGCAGATATAAGCCACCAAATACTCCATGCCAGTAGGCACAGGAACACTGTCCACGCCAGAGATAGAGCCGGGCTTGCAGGTTATCGCGGGGAATATTCCTTGAAACATATACCATCCTCTTGTGCATTAGATTCGCCTCAGGATAGAATCTTAAAAAATTCTTGAAATAACCACCGTGAATGAGACGGTAGTATCGGCGGTCAATTTTACTTTTGAGTTCATCGTAATCCCTCCCTGCATTTAAGGGCAGTGCCCATTCACCCATCTCTTCATATGAGGCAGTTGGAAGATAAACCCTGCCTGCCGGCGGCTCTTTGGTAATATCTTTAAGATGGACGGTCTCTATCCAGGTCAAATCCTCAAGCCGACTTAAAAAATCCTCAAGCCAGTGTTCTTTATAGACCCAATCATAAGTTCCGGGCCAGACACCGAACTTCTCACCATCATCACCAAGTATCTTCAAGGCATTCTCCCTTCTTAACTCCTCTTCCTTCATATATTCAATCGTTTCATCAATCTTATGGAATGGAATCAGATAACGCAACTTCATAGATATTGGAAAGACCTTTAAAATCTTTCCCCAATCTTCGGTGATATAATAAGAGAATAACTCTTCATCATCAAGCCCTGTATACTTAAAGTGGGTATCATCAACAAGGGTATATTCAATTCCAGCCTCACTCAAAAGAGAAATCAAATTGGGCTCCCATACTCGCTCGGTAAGCCATAAGCCCCTTGCTTCATAATCTAAAAGTTTATAGATATAGTCCTTGAAGTATCTTATCTGGTCAATAACATCCTCGGGAGGGATTAAAGAGAGAATGGGCTCACTATATGCAGAGATTAATGGCTCAACCTGACCCTGGGTGATTGCCTCTCTTAATAAATCAAAATATTCAGGGTGCCTTTTTAATAACCAATCACAGAGTGGCCCCGAATTGTGCAAGCCGAATTTTAATTTTTTATGTTTGATAAGGGTCATTAGGAGGGGGAGATAGGCATGACTGTAGGCAAATTCATACACCTCTTCAAAGTTTCCCACTGGCTGGTGGTTGTGGAAGTAAAGCGCCAGTCTAATCAAAAGCGCCTCCTTTCCTTAACTTTTTACACCGGTCAACTTCTTTATGACATCAACCGGTGGTGAATTGGGCAATTGCCTTCCAATCAACTTAATCCCCATCTGGTAGATCTTAACTGCTGATTCAACATCTTCGGGAGTAAGATAGATATACGGGGCAATTGTCCTGGCTCCTTCCGTAAAACCCAATCCACCAATGTTCACCTCTTTTACCTTAAGACCATTCAAAAGGAGTATATATGCATCTCTAATCCTTTCCACAATCGCCATCATTCTCTTCTCATCCGATTGTCTCAAAAGAAACTGGGCAGAGGATTGAATATCAAAACAGTAGAATTGAATCCCATCAGGAATTGCCAGGCGATAGACACGGCACGACCATTCATCCTTACTTATTCTATCCGAGGCAAGGATTAAGACCTCAATACCCAAAGGCCTTGCCCACCCTGCTATTACCTGTCCATGTATCAACCGGTCGTCAACCCTCAAGATAAGCATCTTTCAGTCCCAGAAATCCCATTTTATAATCGCAATAAATTCCCTTCCCTTAAGATTCTGAGCAGGAACGGATTTGTTAAGGATATTATTCAGGGTTAAAGAAATGGAAAGGGTGATAAATTTAATGGATATGAATGGGGTGATAATATAAAATGGTTCATAATCTTCGCCAAAGGGGCCTGTCATCTTTTGGGCATATCTAAGTCGCATACCAAGACCTATCACGGAACGGGGTGTCTTTTTCTGCCAGAGGTATTCAAGGCTTGCATAGCCTCGGGGAATATATTGGAGAGGGCTATACTGAAAAAGATAATTGCCAGCAAATTCTACAAAGGAATTAAAAAAGAGTGAAGATTGAAAATATCCTTCCAGGCCTTTTGCTGGGAGAAAATCAAGATTTTGGGGAGTGTAGTAGTTGAAACTATCGGGGTGATAGTATATATAGTTGGTGATTTCTGCGGTATAAAAATTCAAAAAAAGGTTCCTGTTCTTCAATTGCACCTCCCGGCGAAGAAATCTTTCTGGCTTCAGCCCCGGATTAGGATTTAAGAAATAATTACTATAAAACGGAGCGGGCAGACCTGACCTTTGACTGATTGTTGGCTTATAATGGTTTAAACTCCAGCTCAAGATAATAAAAGTTGAATCATAGATTCTACTGCCACCAAATCCGCACGGGGAGAAATTGGATTGCCCATCCTTATCAATTTCCCAATACCAAAAAAAGCCAAATAAAAAAGGAGAAAGAGACCTTTCTAAATCCTGCCAAAAAGATAGATAACTACAATTTTCTCTATTGTAGAAGTCACCGGTAAGAAACTCCCTGGCACCATTGATGCCGAGTCTTATCTCAAAACCTTTGGGATTCAGATACGATTCTTCATACAGACAAATCTTTCTTACCGCATTTTTAATGATTGTATCACAATTATTATCAGTAAAGGCATTTGTATATAATGTATGAAAGAAAGCAATCTTATTTCGGCGGTTTCCCAGGGTCACATTTCCATCTAAAAGGGTGGAGTTCAAAAAGCCATTATAGTTGCTCCCGGCGTAGAAGAAATCAAACCTCGCCGGGAGGAATTGATTGTGGTAGAAGTTAGCATAAAAAGAATTGGTCTTAAGAAAGAGCGTATCAAAACGATCGAAAAAATTAGAATAGACACCGCTGAGATAAATAAAGGAATTTCTACCGAGTGCCCGGCCGAAGTCAATGTTATAGACTTTATCACTGCCGAACATTGTGAAGAAGATACGGGAGAAGGGCCGCTCATACTCAAAGACCCGGGTGGTTAGTTCCAGGGAATGTTCGTATCTTTCTTTTCTGGTCTTAATACCAATTGTTTTGAGAGATTGAATTGGCAGGAGGGCTGGACTGACCCCACCAAAGAAGCAATCCCTTAAACTGTGGCCATTCAACCGGAAATCAAATCTGAAGGGGCTAAAGATAACTACCCGACAGACATCTTTTTGGGAAAATAACGGCAGTCCGGAGATGGCATCGGTAAGGGTCAAGTCATAATCCCTCGGGTTAATCTTCAAAATACTAAAGAATGAATCCCTCGGTGAGACCTCACCCAGATTGATATAATCAGGAATCTGGTAGACCTCAATTGAATCAAGACTTATGGAATCACAAGCCACCGCATCACCATTCAATATTAAAAAGAGGGGTATAAACACATTTGATTATAATGCAAAACAAAATTTTGTCAAGCATAGATTGGTCTTTTATATTGTAGGGGAATTTGAGAAATCCCCATATTCAAGATTCAAA
>CBFGJQ010000093.1:0-4717 GCA_965649095.1 Caldifarciminota bacterium
GAAACTAAACTGTTACATTTATAAAGGTAATAAAAGAGCCTGATGAATCAGGCAACTACAATTTAGGAAAAACTAAAGAGGCTGTGTCGCAATTAGTATCTGTCACTTTTGGAGACCTTGAAATAAATTTAGGGGGACAAATGGAATCTTTGCGAGTTGCACACTTTTCGCGAGGTGGCTAAACCTCAGGAAGTCCTTTTAGGGAATTTTTCCTTTAGGTATTCTATCAGTTCTGATATCTTTTCCGGACTGCCGCCACCCCCTTCAGCAAGATGGGGTCTTCCCCCACCTCCCCCACCAATAATCTTGCTTATGACCTTTATCATTACATTTGCAGGGAATTCCTTCTCCAGTTCCTTTGTGGAAAAGACTAAATAATTTACTTTATTATTAACTATTTCATAAAAGAAACCGAATATGCCCTTCGCCCTTTCCCGAATTATATCTGCGATGAGCCTCATCCCCTCAATGCCATATTCATCAAACCTCTCCACCACAACCCCCCTCTTTTCTGATTCTATTCTCTCTAAGAGCTTTTCTGCTTCAATTCTGGCAAGTCTTAATTGATTCTTCTGATTTATTCCCTCAAGCCTCTTAACCTCCTTCTGGAGCTCCTCAACCCGATTTATTAAATTCTTATCCACACCCAGGAGTTCCGAGAGCCCCTTTATTATCCTCTTTTGATTGCGTATCTCCTCAAGCAACCTCATACCAACAACCGCCTCAATCCTTCTTATTCCTGCCGCAACGGACTCCTCACCAATAATCTTAAATAAGCCGATCTCACTGGTGTTATCAAGATGAATCCCACCGCAGAGTTCAATAGAGAAGTCACCAATCCTTACTACCCGCACATCCTTTTCATATTTTTCACCAAATAATGCCATTGCACCAAGCCTCTTTGCCTCATCAAGGCTGGTCCAGAACTTTTCTACCTTTATTGCCTCAAAGACCTTGGTATTAACCAGATCCTCAATGGCAACTATCTGGTCATCACTTAAGGGCTTGAAGTGCATAAAATCAAAGCGGAATCTTCCTGGTTCAACAAACGACCCTTCCTGCCGGGCGTGTTCACCAAGAATCCTCCGCAATGATGCATGCAGGAGATGGGTGGCAGTATGGGCCCGGGCACTCTCTCTTCGCCTCTGTATATCCACCCGGGCAATCACCCTCCCCGGTTTGAATCTCCCCTTCTTTACCTTACAGTGGCAGGTAATCATTCCACCAGTCCAGTATGTATCCAGGACATTCAAGAGAAACTCACATCCGATTATCTCACCCTGCTCACCAACCTGTCCACCCCCCTCGGGATAGAATGGAGACTTTTCAAGCACAACCTCTATCCCCTTATCATCCTCATTATACCTTAAGACCTCGGTCTCTATCTCACTCTGCTCATAGCCCACAAATTCACCCTTACCCTCTTTAATAACCTTCCACTCGCCCCTGGGTATGAACTTTGCCCTTGTCCTTGAGACCTCCCTTGCCTTCTCAAGATACCCCTGAAAACCCGCCTCATCAACTGGTATATTCTTCTCTTTTGCCATCTCCACAGTCAATTCAAGGGGAAAGCCATAGGTATCATAGAGTTTGAATGCATCCTCCCCGCTGATCGCTCCTTTTTTTGAAGATAACTCTTCAAACAGGGCAAGCCCCTTTTCTAATGTATTTAAGAATCTCTCCTCTTCCGATTTTATGATAAGGGTAATCTCTTCGCGCCTCCCAATCAACTCCGGATAACTACCTTTATATAGCTCAACAACCTTAGGCACGAGTTTGTATAACCCGGCATCCTTCATCCCCAATCTCTTCCCCAGCCTTACTGCACGGCGCAAGAGCCTTCTTAGGACATATCCGCGCTCTTCATTTGATGGTATAATCCCATCACCAATGGCGAAGGTTAAGGCACGGATGTGGTCAGCGATCACATTGATTGCGACATCAACTTGATATTCCCTACCATACCAGACATTTGATATCCCGGCAATCTCCTGAATTATTGGATAAAATAGGTCAGTCAAAAAGTTTGACTCTTTATTCTGCAGGATTGCCATCAACCTTTCAAGTCCCATTCCGGTATCAACACCGCGGTTTTTTAAAGGCAACCTCTCACCATTTACCTTCTGG
Source organism: Caldifarciminota bacterium (assembly GCA_965649095.1). Lineage (GTDB taxonomy): Bacteria > Hydrothermota > Tepidihabitantia > SM23-42 > JAOAFX01 > JBDRWI01. The sequence continues at coordinate 2,128 of CBFGJQ010000093.1, forward strand.
TCAAACTGGGGAAAGACAAGATTCCAGACCTCTGGATAACGGTCGCAGTCACAACCCGGGGCACAGGTCTTTCTGCCACAGGAGAACTTCGCACCGAGGTCATAATAGATTTCAGAGCAGGGGCCGCAGGGGCCAGAATTTCCAGCCGGCCCCCAGAAGTTTGTCTCATCACCGAGTCTAAAGATCCTCTTTTCATTTAGACCAATCTTCCTGTGCCAGATCTCGTATGCCTCCTGGTCATCCTTATGAACCGAAACATATAGCCTCTCTTTATCAATCTTCAATTCCTGCCCAAGATACTCCCAGGCCCAGGCGATTGCCTCTTCCTTGAAATAGTCGCCAAATGAAAAATTACCGAGCATCTCAAAGAATGTATGGTGGCGCCTGGTTCTACCGACATTATCTAAATCAGACAACCTCAGACATTTTTGAATGCTTGCGGCACGCCGGTAGGGCAATGGGACGGTTCCGGTCCAAAATGGCTTGAACTGGACCATACCGGCACTGGTAAATAATAGCGTCGGGTCATCCTTTGGGATTAAAGAGATTGAAGGGACAATCGTATGGCCTCTATCTTTAAAGAATTCTAAGAAACCCTCACGAACCTTCTGACTGCTTATCATTTAATACCTCATAAACAAGACTCGGGGTAAAACCCCTTGAAATCAGCCTTCTTATAACCTTTGCCCTATCCTTGGGATTTTTTATATCCAGATCCTTAAACTTCGTCCGGATCAGATTGTTGATTAACATCTTTTCGTCGCGAGTCTCTATCACCCCCTTAATCCTTTCTTCATCTATTCCCTTCTTCCTCAACTCCTGGAGGATAAAATAATTTCCCCTGGGTCTCAAGTTTGTATAATCACTCACAAAATCACGGACAAACCTCTGGTCATCCAATACCCCCTCTCTAACCAGTTCATTCACGACCTCCGCCACGACTTCAGACTCATAGCCCAATCTTTGAAGTCTATTTTTCATCTCAGCAATTGAACGATTACGATATCTCAATATTCTATATGCCCTCTCTTTAATCCTCTCTTTCTCTTCAGCAAGGAGAATGTTTCTAATTTGTTCATTGGTAATTTCATTCCCCTCTTCAAGACCATATCTTAGAACAATATCATTGTCCAGTCCGAATTTGAATTCACCATCAATATAGATTGAAGACCTTTTCTTATTTTTCTTTTGAGCTTCTATCTTGCTTATCTTCAACTGGCTTTTTGAATAATTTTTCTCTAATCTCTTTCTCTATCTTTTGGGCAATCTCCTGATTTGCCTTTAAGAATTCTACAACCGCATCACGCCCTTGACCAATACGCTCATCCTTAAAAGAATACCAGGTTCCTGACTTTTCAATAATTCCTTGCTCAACGCCAATATCCACGACTTCCCCAAGTTTGGAAATCCCCTCTCCATAGATAATATCAAACTCTGCCTCTTGGAAGGGCGGGGCAAGTTTATTCTTTACAACCTTCACCTTTGTGCGCGAACCGATTACATTCTCACCCTTTTTCAATGTTGCTATCTTACGAATATCAAGACGGACTGAAGAATGGAATTTTAATGCAAGACCACCCGGGGTGGTCTCGGGTGAACCATACATAACGCCAATCTTCATACGAATCTGATTGATAAATATCGCCACGGTCTTTGATTTGCTGATAACCCCGGTGAGTTTTCTCAATGCCTGAGACATAAGCCTTGCTACAAGACCAACCTGCATATCACCCATCTCACCCGCTATCTCTGCTTTGGGAACCAATGCTGCGACCGAATCTATTACAATTATATCAACCCCCCCTGAACGCGTCAAAATTTCTGCAATCTCCAGTGCCTGTTCACCGGTATCGGGTTGTGAGATATAGAGGTTATCAAGGTTCACACCAATTGCCCGGGCATACTTTGGGTCAAAGGCATGCTCGGCATCAATGAAGATTGCATTGCCACCTATCTTCTGGGCCTGGGCGATTGCCTCTAAGGCAAGGGTTGTCTTACCCCCCGCCTCAGGACCGAAGATTTCAACGACCCTGCCCCTTGGATAGCCACCAATCCCCAATGCTACATCAAGGGCTAAAGAGCCGGTTGGTATTACACCCACTTCAACCTTTGTCTCCTCAGCACCGAGGCGCATAACCGCACCCTTACCAAACTGCTTTTCAATCTGGCTTATTGCCATTGAAAGGACCTTGTCCCTATCCTCTTTCGCCATAAATCTCCTTGGTTAGTATATATTAACTAATTTTTAATCCAAGTCAAGACGGTAGATAGCTTCCACAAGGTATTCCCTCTTGCAATACAGAGGACGCCTTTTATCAAAACAAAATCTTACCCGAATAAAATTGATTCTTTCCGGAATAGAGAAAAGAAAAATAACTTAATCTACTCATCGTCACTATTCCATTATCATCTGAAACATCGGGCAATTTTAAGACCCGATTATAGGCGGTAGCAATGTTGCACAGGATTGGAGTGGCACCCCTTGCGGTCTCATAACCGCACAGGTGCGGTCAAGCCAGAAGGGAATGGATAATAATTCCCCCTTTTTATAAGGGGGATACAGGGGAATTTCAAGGGGGGAATCCCCTTG
>CBFGJQ010000094.1:0-4705 GCA_965649095.1 Caldifarciminota bacterium
TTTCCGCCGGTGGTATTAGATAATCTTATCGTTAGTTCCTACTGGAAAAGTGTAAACAAGGTCCCTGGACATTACACGGTTTAAATAATCAAAAATAATCTTATCGAAATTGGGTTATTTAGTCAAAATAGACTCGGATTGACCGCACCTGTGCGGTTATGGACACCACAAGAGGTGTCACTCCAATATCATACAACATTGATACAGCCTATAATCGGGTTTTAAATTCGCCTGATGTTCAAGACGATTATGGGAGAATGACGATGATTAGATTAGACCATTTTTTAACTTCATTCCTGAAAAACTCAATTTTGTTTGGGAAAGGCGCTATATTGTTTCGGTAAGCCTGATTATCTCATTATCACCAATATGACAGTAAAGGATGATAACCCTCCTTCTGGTTGAGATGTCCTCCCTAATCTCTTTTTCAAATTTAAATACCTCACGCCAGACCCCCCTGACCTTTATCCGTTTTGGATAGGTCTGGGCGTCCCTTCCTGAATACCACTCAACCTGGTGGTCTTCTTCCATAATCTGATTGACTATTCCTTCAAGCCCGTTCGGGCATAAGACTCCATAATCTGACGCTGAACAAAGAAATACATAATGATTAAAGGTAATGTGGTAAATGTTGATGCCGCGCAAAGCAGGGGATAGTTTGTGGATTCTGCCTGGGCAAAGTAGGCAAGTCCGGTCTGGATTGTGCGCATTGAATCCGAATGGGTTACAATCAGTGGCCAGAGGAATGAATTCCAATTTGAAATAATCTCAAATACTCCTATCGTTACAAGAACCGGCCTTGATAAGGGTAGCATTATATACCAGAGAATCTGGAGGTGATTCAAACCATCTATCTTTGCCGCATCAAATAGGTCCTGCGGAAGGGTCTTGAAGTGCTGCCTTAAGAGAAATACCGCGAAGACATTTACACTCCAGGGAATGATAAGGGCACAGAAGGTATCAATCCATTTCAGGGCACTCAAGATGACATAACTGGGTGCAAGATAGACTGGCATTGGAATCATCATCATCGCCAGAAAGAGGGTAAATAAGAGGTCGCGACCATAAAAATTTAGACGGGCAAAGGCATATGCGGCGAGGACGGTTGTGATATAGACGAGTATGGTGGTGCCGAAGGTCATAATTATCGTGTTGATAAAATATCGGGTAAAATTGACCTCCCGGAATGCCTCAATGAAATTACTGACAAGAAATCTTTGAGGAATCAGCGAGGGGGGAAACTTCAATGCCTCATTCTGGTCCTTTAATGCAGTAGCAACCATCCAGAAGAATGGCAGGAGCATCCATATTGCACCGAAGATTAAGATGATATGAACAGCCACCTTACCTTTCACCTCTTTACTCATAATAGACCCACTGTTCAATGAATCGCTTCTGGAATTGGGTCAAGAGGAAGATGATGATAAATAAGACAAAGGCAATGGCATTGGCATAGCCTAAGTTCCACAATCGAAACGACTGCTCGTAAAGATAATAGACAACAAGACTTGTCGTGCCCAGTGGACCGCCCGGGGGCTGGGTCATCACATAGACGGGGGTGAATGTGTTAAAGGCAATTATTGATTGGGTGATTAACAGGTAGAATATTGTTGGTGAGAGAATCGGGATTGTAATACGCCAGAATATATTCCAGTTATTTGCCCCATCAAGCCTTGCCGCCTCATAATACTGGGCGGGAATATTCTGTAAACCGGCAAGGGCAATAATTATACAATAGCCAAGGTTATGCCATATTGCCATAATTATTAAGGCACAGAGGGCGATTGATGGCCCGGCAAGGAAGCCATCAAGGTTAATTCCGAACTGGCTAAAGATTACCTCAAAGACCCCCCTTGAATCGTTGAGCCATTTTAAGCCATCAAGCCCTACGCGATTCAGTATCGCATTGAAAATCCCCCGGTCAGGATTGAATATCCATCGCCACACAACACTGATGGCAACAATGGAGGTGACAACCGGAAGGTAATAGATTGTGCGATATATACCCTGACCCCTTATCTTCTGATTTAAAAGATAGGCAATAATCACTGATAAGGCAATCGTTAACGGCACGACACCGATGACATACCAGAATGTATTACCCAGTGCCTGATAGAATTTTGGGTCAATAAAGAGCCTGAGATAATTCTTAAACCAGATAAATCTTAATGGTCCCGCAATAGACCACTTATAAAGACTCATCCTTATTGCCTGGGCTATTGGATAGAGGCGGAAGATAAAGATTATAATCAGGGCTGGTAAGAGAAGGAGATAGGGGGTAAGGGAGAATCTCTTCTGCACATCAAATTTTATCCCGATTTTGGCGAATGTCAAGCGGAGGATTAAAACGGGCGGCTTCTAATCGCCTTGGAAATCACATTATTGCCTTATGAAAAAAAATGATTATAATCATCTTATGAAGGCAATGGTCCTCAAGGGACAGTATAAGATTGAAGATCTACCATTGAAATTAGAAGACCGACCAGTTCCCGAGCCGAAGGGAAATGAGATACGATTAAAGATAAGTGTCTGCGGAGTATGCAGGACTGATTTGCATATTGTTGAAGGTGAATTACCTCCCCATAAGATGCCAGTTATTCCGGGTCATCAGATCGTAGGCAGGGTTGATAAACTCGGTAAAGAGGCAAAGAGATATAAGTTGGGCGAAAGGATTGGGGTCCCCTGGTTATATAAGACCTGCGGAAGATGTAAATACTGTAAAGCGGAGAGAGAAAACTTATGTGAAAATCCAATGTTTACAGGCTATGATGCAGATGGAGGATTTGCTGAATATGTGATTGTAAAAGAGGAATTTGCCTACCCGCTTCCTGAGAACTATCCAGATAAAGAGGTTGCCCCTTTACTGTGTGCCGGGGTAATTGGTTATCAGGCATTCAAGGCGACCGGATTAAAGGGCGGTGGTAAAATTGGACTATTCGGTTTTGGTTCCAGTGCCCATATCATGCTTCAGGTCTGTCTTTATCTCGGTATTGATGTTTATGTAGTATCACGAACTGAAAAAGAGCTCAATCTTGCCAGAAAACTTGGGGCAAAATGGACAGGGAAAATAGACGAGGAAATGGGAACATTACTTGATGCAGTAATTGTCTTTGCCCCGAGCGGAGAATTACTGGTCAGGGCATTGGAAAAGATTGACAAAGGTGGAATTGTTGTTTCAGCCGGTATCTATACTACACCACTTCCGGGTTTTGATTATTCTCATATCTATCCGGAAAAAACCCTGACATCAGTCGCCCATACCACAAGAAAAAATGTAGAAGAATTTCTAAATCTCGCCCGACAAATTAAGATAAAGACCGAGATAAATGAATATAAATTGGAAGAGGCAAACCAGGCACTGTTGAATATAAAACATTCAAAGGTTTCAGGCTCATCAGTCTTGCTTGTCCAATAGAAACTATAAAGATTTAAATGGAGCAACGGTATTTGAGTTTTTAAAGAGCGAGAAAAAAATCTGTAGTGTCACAAAATTCGTGGTAGAGATAACCTCTAACAAAATTAGCAAACCAATGATTGCAAAAAGTCAATTTTTAATAGACGAAATCTGCCCTTGACAATGGTATTAAAGATGATTATCATTTATCTATGGATAAAGAGTGGTTTAAGAATTTGAGATACTTTGGCAACCTGAAAGAGACGGAGTGGGACGAACTCATAAAGATTGCAAGGGAAAAGAGATTCGTTGAGGGCGACATAATCTTCACCCAGGGCGAAGAGTCAACAGAACTTTATATCATTGAGAAGGGGGCGGTAGAAATTCGTATCAAAGTTGCCCCCCAACTTGCCGATGTAGTAGTCTATACCGCAAAGGAGAATGATATCTTTGGCGAATTTGCCTTCATCTCCCCTGCCCCCCGTTCGGCAACCGCGAGTTGTGTAAAGGAGACCAGGGTAGTGGTTATTGGAAGAGAAGACTTTGAAGAACTTATTAAGACATTTCCCAATGTCGGTTTGAATTTCTATAAGAAGGTAGCCGCCTCCCTTACTGATAAGTTGCGACATACCAATCAATTCCTCCGCGAATCCCTCGCCCGCGCCTGCGGTTTGGGGTTCTAAATAAACCTTGAAGTTCGTCTACTCCCCCAAATATAATGTCGATTTGGGTGGCCATGTCTTCAAGACCCAGAAATATAAACTGATCTATGAGAAGTTGAAGAGGGAAGGAATTATTACCGATGATTCGCTCTTTGAACCAGAAATGCCCGCGCCGGAAGAACTTCGTAAGATTGTTTCTCGGGAATACCTTGATGACCTCCTCAATGCCCGGCTTACCCACCGAACCTGGTCTTCTGAACTGCCGGTGCGAGAAGATATAATCAAATGGCAGATTCTTGGTTGCGGTGGGTCTTATCTGGCTGGGAAGTTGGCGATAAAATACGGTGCTGCCTATCATATTGGGGGCGGACTCCACCATGCCTTCTTTGACCATGCCGAGGGTTTCTGTTATCTCAATGATGTAGTATTTGCAGCAATAAAGATACTGGAATTGGGGATAAAAAGAGTTGCCATAATTGATTGCGACCTCCATCAAGGTAATGGCACAGCAAGATTCTTTCAGGATGAACCCCGGGTCTTCACATTCAGTATCCACCAGGAACACCTCTATCCAAAGAAGGAGAAATCGGATTTGGATATAGGGCTTGACTTAGATGTCGGTGATGAAGAATATCTTGAAAAGTTACTC
>CBFGJQ010000095.1:0-4701 GCA_965649095.1 Caldifarciminota bacterium
AATTTTTGAATTGCGACACAGCCTCTTGACTTATACAAAAAAAGAGATATACTCCTTACGTGTTAACAGGTGGTATAAGATTCACTGCCAATGAGGAGATAAAAGAGAAGGCCATTGAAGTAATGCCCGCCCCCAGATTTGTTTACATCCATTTCTCACAGCATCAAGGTAACCCGGCACGACCAGTAGTTAAACCTGGTGATTCGGTAAAGATTGGCACAAAAATTGGTGAAATTGATGGTAATATCTCAGCCTGTGTCCATTCCAGTGTTACTGGGAAGGTAATTGCGATTAAAAAATATCCCCATCCGACAAGGGGCAACGGGCTTGCCTGCATAATTGAATCCGCGGGAGTTGCTAAATGGGAAGAGAATATAAAAGAGAGAAGAAGATATGAAGATTTGACTGAAGAAGAACTGATAAATATTATAAAAGAAGCCGGGATTGTTGGTCTTGGTGGTGGTATGTTTCCTACCCATATCAAGCTCTCACCACCGCCGGATAAGAAGATTGACCTTTTGATAGTCAATGGGTGTGAATCGGAACCCAATTTAACTTCGGATTACCGCCTTATGCTTGAATTTCCAACCGGAGTTATTGAAGGGGCAAAGATTTTTGCGAAGATACTCGGTGTAGATAAAACCATCTTTGCAGTTCAGAAGAATAAAAGAGGCGCAGCCGAAGTTCTAAAAAGGGAAGGTGCCGAAGTTAGAGTTCTTGACGATTTTTACCCTATGGGCTCAGAGAAACAATTAATAAAGGCATTAACAAAAAGAGAAGTCCCAAAGAATGGCCTGCCCTGGGACATAGGGTGTATTGTTCAAAATGTAGCAACCTGTTATGCTGGGTTTCAGGCAGTAAAATTTAATAAACCCTTGATTGAAAGGGTAATAACTGTTTGCGGAGACGGTATCGGTGAATCCAAAAATCTATTAGTAAAGATCGGGACGACCGTAGAAGATATAATCTGTTATTGTGGCAGCAAAAAAATAAAAAAAGTGGTAATGGGTGGCTTAATGACGGGTCTGGCTCAATACACCACCCTTGCACCGGTGATCAAGGGAACGACCGGGATTTTTCTTTTTTCAAAACTGCAAAACCGCCAGATTGATAATTGCGTTCGCTGTGCCTCCTGCGTTGACTCCTGTCCAATGGGACTTCTCCCCTGTGAAATATATAAGCTACTTACCGGTGGCGATATTCAGCGGACGATGGAGTATGGAGTGCTTGATTGTATTGAATGCGGTTCCTGTGCCTATGTCTGCCCCGCACAAATTCCTCTTGTCCACTATTTTAAATTTGCGAAATTGAGATTAAAGGGCTCATTTTTATAAAACCTATGCGTGAGTTATTGGTTGTATCATCGCCACCCCATATCTCCAGGAATAGAAGTATAGAATATGGAATGAAATTGGTCATTCTTGCTCTTATGCCCCAGCTAATTTATAGCGCAATAATATTCGGAAGGCAGGCACTGGTTGCGATATTTTTAACCATCTTCTCTTCAATAACATTTGAATTTCTTATCCAGAAATTATTTAGAAAGAGGCCGCCTATCTCTGATGGCAGCGCGGGTCTAACTGGACTATTATTAGCCTTTACCCTCCCCCCCGGGGTTCCTTTCTGGGTGCCGGTCATCGGCTCGGCATTTGCCATTATTGTCATAAAACAACTATTCGGGGGGACCGGCTATAACATCTTCAACCCCGCGCTTGCCGGCCGGGCATTTTTGTCGATCTTCTGGCCTTCAGTTATTTATAACTCCTGGATAAAACCAAGTTCGGGAACACTATCGGGTATTGATACAATTACCAATGCTACACCATTAACAGTCTTACAGAATCCTGGTCTCTACGGCGATTCAAGAACGATTTTGAACTTGCTAAATAAAAAAGAAACAATTATAAGACTGTTTATCGGAAATATTGGAGGTAGTATCGGTGAGACCTCAAGCCTCCTTCTTTTACTCGGTGGTCTTTTTTTGTTACTCTTAAGAATAATTGATTACCGAATTGTGTTAGGTTATCTGGCAAGTTTTACCGTTGGAATTCTATTACTACAAACGAAGGTAAATGTCTTATTTCACATCTTTACCGGCGGATTATTATTAGGTGTATTTTTTATGGCAACTGACTGGGTTACATCCCCGATTACAAAATTGGGCAGGTGGGTGTTTGGCTTCGGTTGTGGAATCTTAACCGTAGTCATAAGGTTATACAGTCAACTACCGGAAGGGGTATGCTTTGCAATTCTTTTAATGAATGCACTTGTTCCAATTATTAACCGAATAACAAAGCCGAGGATTTATGGGACAGGACTTAAGAAGACCAGTAATACGAAAAAAAGGCAGGATGATTGCCCTATATGTTTTTGGTAAAGGAGGTCGTAGTGTCTCCATTACAAAAAAGAAATAAGACCATACTTGACTATCTATTATCAATATTTGTTTGGCTCTTTGCGGTTGCAATAATCTATCACATTATCCAGCCTGATCTCATAATAGCAAACAAAAATGTCCAATCCGAAGATTTCAAAAATCTAATAGAGGCAGTTGAATTTATACCCATAATTCCGGAAACCTGCTGGAAGGCCTATGACTCCGCTAAAAATCTGAAAGGCATCATATTTAAATCACGGACCCCGGGTTATTGTGGAATAATACCAATTACAGTTGGTATTGATGCTTCCGGCAAGATTACCGGGATTATAATTGGTGGAGAGGAAGAAGGTTTTCGCGAAACCGAAGGGCTGGGGGCTAAGGTCAGGGAATCATATTTTCTAAATCAGCTCATCGGCAAATACGCATCACAGTTAAGACTTAAAAAAGACAGCGGTGAGATTGACGCAATCTGTGGCGCAACCATCTCCTCCCAGGCAGTTTGTGATGGGATTAGAAAATCTATGGTAAATTATGCGGTCTATCTCTTATATCCTGAGCCTGTTGATATACGATTCAATGTATTCCCTGAGGCAAAGGAATTTATTCCGATAATTGATGGAGTCTTGTGGTATGCGATGAAGGACTTCGATACAATTGGCATTGTATTTTATGATGCAACAATGGGATATAGAGACACAATAAAGTTCATCGCTGGTATTGATAGGGAGGCAAAAATCAGGGGAATAGAAATTCTATCCTCAAATGAAACCGCCGGTGTTGGTGAAAGAATAAGAGAAAGGGAATTTCTTGACCAATTTAAACAAAAAATCCCTGAGACAATTTCTGGTGCCACAATATCGTCCCGTGCCCTTATAGATAAGGTCAAAGAGGACATTGAGGTGTATAAAAAGTATCTGAAATAAAGATGCGTGATTTAGAAAATTGTTTAAATCCAGAACAACTCAGGGCAGTAACGATTGAAAAGGGACCGATTTTGATTCTTGCTGGTGCGGGAAGCGGAAAGACAAGGGTCATCACATACCGAATTGCCTATTTAATAAGGGAAAAGAGGGTCAATCCCTTAAATATCCTCGCGGTCACATTTACCAATAAGGCGGCGGATGAGATGAAATCAAGGGTCCACACCCTGCTTAATACTCAGGACCCGGACATCTGGATAAGAACATACCATTCCACCTGTGCAAAAATTTTAAGGAATGGTGCGGATGGGATTGGTATTTCTAAGAACTTTTCAGTCTATGATGAGCAAGACCAATTTTTTTTAATAAAAGAGATATTAAAAGAATTGAACATCAATACCAAGGAATTTAGCCCTGCTTATATCTTGCAGATGATAAGTCGCGCCAAGGGGACTCTCATTCCTCCTGAGGAATATATCGGACCCGTCTTGGTCAAGGCAGTCTATAAATTTTATAATCAGCGCCTCAGAGAAAACAACGCCCTTGACTTCGATGACTTAATCTTCAAGACAATAGAACTCTTTAAAAATGATACCCAGGCACTTGAATATTATCAAAATCGCTTTCAATATATCCTCGTTGACGAATATCAGGATACCAATTATGCCCAGCGTGTTTTGACAAACCTGCTCGCGGGAAGACATCGCAATCTCTGTGTGGTTGGTGATGATGACCAATCTATTTATTCCTGGCGTGGTGCCGAAATAAAGAACATACTTGAATTTGAAAAGGATTATCCCGAGTGTATGGTAATTAAATTAGAGCAAAATTATCGCTCTACTAAGATAATTCTCCAGGCCGCTTCTTCGGTCGTAAAAAATAATAAGTATCGGAAAGAGAAAAACCTCTGGTGTGAAAATGAACCTGGGGAAGGGATAGAGTTTATCAAGGCTGATGATGACGAAGGAGAGGCGGATTATGTAGCGAGAAAGATTTATGAGGCGCGATTGAGGGGGAAAGATTTGAAGGAGATCGCGGTCTTCTACCGTCTCAATTATCAATCAAGGATATTTGAAGAGTATTTTGTCCAATATAAGATTCCCTATGAGGTCGTAGGTGCATTGAAGTTTTATGAACGGGCCGAGATAAAGAATATCCTCGCTTACCTGAAGGTAATCAATAATCCAGATGATACAGTGAGTCTAAAACGAATTATAAACCTCCCCCCAGGGAATATTGGCAACGAGACGATCGAAAAGATTATTAAATATCAAAAACTAAAAGGGAATTCTTTCTTTGCGGCATTAAAAGATATTGATTCCATTCCTGGAATTAGCCAAAAGACTAAAGAGAGGATAAAATTTTTTGTCAAGATGATTGAAAAGTTCATTGAATTGAGTG
>CBFGJQ010000096.1:0-4684 GCA_965649095.1 Caldifarciminota bacterium
GGTAATCGCGCACACCGAGAACCAATGCCTGATATACACTTTCAATATATTCCTGCGGCCTGTAATTATTTTCATTACCTGCGGAATCTGTGTTGATCGTTACGACACATTCCGTAAACGGAGGAAGGGCGCTTACGGGCAATCCATTCTTATCTATAAACATACTCCTTCCATCAAAGATCAACTCATCATTTGCCCCAACCTGATTGACTAATATAAATGGAATATGATATTTTTGAGAATGGCTCTTTAGAATACGAAAACGGGTCTCTTCTTTACCTATACTAAAAGGCGATGCGGCAATATTGATTAACAGACTTGCGCCCTTCTGCACCAATATACCAATCGGGTCTTTATTATAAAATTGCCTCGGCCACAAATCAGGAAGACTCCAGGCATCTTCACAGATCGAAATACCGAGTATCTCGTCCTTAAATTGGATAGGCTTTATCTCCTCGGAAGGATCAAAATACCTTGCCTCATCAAAGACATCATAGGTTGGTAGAAGTGACTTATGCTGGATATGATTTATCAAACCGCGATATATTAAAACTGCCGAATTATATAAACCCCTTCCCCTATTTTTATAGGAGAACAGGGGGGCACCCAGCAAGATTCCAATATCGGGATAGTATGCCGAGATTTTCAAGACTTCCTCGATTCCCTTCTCAACCCCCTTGATAAACCACTTCCTCTCTAATAAATCCTGAGGTGGATAGCCTGATAAAAAGAGTTCAGGGAATAATACCAGGTCTGATTTATCATCCTGCGCCTGTTTGACTGTATCAAAGAGTTTTTTTAAATTACCGTCTATATCACCGACCACCGGGTTTAACTGGGCAAGGGTAATTCTCACATCTTAATTATAGTAAATATTCCTTTGAAGTCAAGATAACATCGGAATAGAGATAGAAGGAGCCAAAGACGATTACTGCCGATTTATTGTCCTTATTTAAATTAATATGTCTCATCGCATCCTTAACCGTATTTGCAATTATAAGATTTCTCTGATATTCCCTTGCCCTTTTATAAATCTCTTCCGGCTCCATTGCCCGCGGGTTATCTGCCCGCACGAGCAGGACCTCCCTTGCTCGGGGGAAGATTTCTCTTACCGCATAACCTATCTCTTTATTCTTACTGCACCCAAAGACGATGCGGATCTCTCTATTAAGAAGCAAACTTTCAATATTTTCATTTAACGCCATAAAAGAATCTTCATTATGTGCCACATCGTATATAATCAATGGTCTTTTTGATAGGACTTCAAACCTACCCGCTAATTTGGTATCTTCAATGCCCCTTTTTACTGATGAAACATCTATTTTAAAACCCCTTCTCTTTAATTCAAATAAGACCGATAGGGCAATCTTTAGATTTTCAATCTGATGCCGGCCAACGAGTGGTAGTAATGCATCAAACTTGCCGAGCGGTCCTGTGATACTCAATTCGTCACCATTGAATGTCATACCTCTAACTTCTATTCTATATAAATCATCGGCAAAAATAATCCTCTTTTTTCTTTCGCAGGCAATCTTTTTTAAAATCCGCTCAACCGCTGGCCGCTGGTGGATAGTGATTATCCTACCCTCTTCTCTTTGATATTTCCGGACAGGAATGATACCCGCCTTTTCATAGGCAATATCTGATAATTTGCTTCCCAATAAATCCATATGGTCATAGCCAATTCTGGTAATTACCGGAATGTGGGAAGCAAAGACATTTGTGGCATCAAGTCTGCCCCCAAGGCCGACCTCAAGGACTGAAAAGTCCACTTTTTTATCAACAAAATACATAAGGGCAATCGCGGTCAGGGTTTCAAAAAATGTCCTTGCCCCGGTGCGGGTTTTGAGATTAATGTGTGGCTTAATCATCCTGATATACCTTTCCATATCCTCATTAGAGATTTCTTGATTATTGACCTTTATCCTTTCGTTAATCCTTTCAAGATGGGGGGAGGTGAAGAGGCCAACCCGATAGCCATTTGCAATCAGACAGGAATTGATGATTGCAGCGGTAGAGCCTTTTCCCTTTGTCCCGGCAATCAGGACTACATCTTTCAATCTCTTATGGGGTGAACCAAGTCTCCCTAAGAATGTCTTAAATGCCTTTAGGTCATATTTATAGCCTGGCGTCTTTTCATAATTGACCAGGGAGTTCAAAAATTCTTCCGGTTCCATTTTTTATTCTAATAAAAAGGTGATGTGTCAACAAATTAGCCGAATTTTTTGGCTGTCGTTGCCAGCAGGCACCGAGAAGAATATTTGGTTCAGCACAAGTTTGCGCAGTCGCCACCGGGCTTAGTTATCCTTGATTAGCCTCTCTTACCCGCTGGGGAGGAGAGCAATAGATAGGAATAGATAAAATCATCGAGTTCGCCATCCATCACCCTTTCAATCTGGGCTGTCTCATAATCGGTGCGATGGTCCTTAACGAGTTTGTAGGGATGAAAGATATAAGACCGGATCTGGTGTCCCCAGGCAATTTCTGTCTTCTGTGTTTCAAGTTCATCCAGTTTTTCTTTCTCTTTCTTCTTGTAGTAATCATAAAGGCGGGAACGAAGGACCTTCATCGCATTCATCTTATTTTGAAATTGGGAACGTTCATTCTGACACTGGACAACAATTCCGGTAGGGATATGAGTAATTCTAACTGCCGAGGAGACCTTATTGACATTCTGACCACCGTGGCCACCTGCCCGGAATGTATCAATCTTTAAGTCCTCTTCCCTGATTTCAAAACTTACCTCCTCCACTTCAGGATAGACAAATACTGAGGCAAAAGAGGTGTGGCGCTTTTGATTGGCATCAAATGGTGAGATACGAACCAGGCGATGAATGCCGGTCTCGGCCTTCAGTAAGCCGTAGGCATAATTTCCTATTACCTCAATCGTTGCATCCTTGATTCCGGCGATATCACCGGGCAAGAGGTCAAGAATGCGATAGGTAAATTTCTTTATCTGGAGGTATCTCAAGTACATCCTGACTAACATCTCTGCCCAATCACAGGACTCAGTCCCCCCCGCCCCCGGATGGATTGTCATTATACAATTCTTCATATCGTCCTCTCCCCTGAGGAGAAGTTTACACTCAAGGTCCCTTATTCTCTTTTCTACTTCCTTCATTTCGCTCATTATTTCCGCGGATAGTTTCGCGTCATCTATTCCCAGCGCGAGTAGTTCGTTTAAGAAAGAGACCCGCTGTGAGATTTCATTCACCGTAGCAAGCAGTGTCTGTTTACGGTCTATTTCGCTCATGATTCTTTGCGCCTTTTGTCGGTCATTCCAGAAATCGGGTTGGAGGGTCTTTTCCTGTAGTTTTTTTATCTCATTGAGAATTTTTTGGGGGTCAAAGATACTCCTTCAGGAGGTTAAATCTACCTTCCAAGTTCTTTATCTCTCCCGAAGAGAGAATCTTTAGATTCGGTGACTTTTTCATCTTTTACTCCGTCTCTGTTCCTTTTCCGGTAGTTTTTTTACTCTCTGGTATTTACTGACAAACCTTTCTACCCGACCTGCGGAATCAACTATCTTCTGTCTGCCGGTAAAGAATGGATGGCAATTGGCACAGATGTCAACCGCGATCTTTTCTTTTGTTGACCTTGTCTGGATTTTATTGCCACAGGCACAGGTTATCACACAATCAAAATATTTGGGATGAATATCCTTTTTCATCGCTTCCTCCTGATTTTATGATTCACTCATTGACTCCAAAAACTCCCGGTTATTCTTCGTTCTCTGCATCTTTTCAATAATAAATTCCATCTGTTCAATCGTGTTCATCTCGGAAAGGAGTTTGCGCAGAATCCAGAGTCGATTAAGTTCAAACTCGGTAAGTAGGAGTTCTTCCTTTCTGGTCCCTGATTTATAAAGGTCGAGGGCAGGAAATATGCGTCGGTCGGAGAGGCGGCGGTCGAGCACAAGCTCTAAATTACCGGTTCCTTTAAATTCTTCAAAGATGACCTCATCCATTCTACTACCGGTATCAATCAAGGCAGTGGCAATAATCGTAAGGCTTCCTCCTTCTTCAATTTTGCGTGCCGAGCCAAAAAATTTCTTTGGTTTTTGCAGGGCTGTAGAGTCAAGGCCACCGGATAGGGTCTTGCCAGAATGTGGCACCACTGCATTGTGGGCACGCGCAAGGCGGGTGAGACTATCCAGAAGAATTACCACATCCTTTTTTGCTTCAACCATTCGCTTTGCCCTTTCTAAGATTATTTCCGCAACCTCGGTATGTCGCTCGGGTGTTTCATCAAATGTAGAGGAGATTACCTCAGCCTGCACCGAACGTTCAAAATCGGTTACCTCTTCGGGCCTCTCGTCAATCAACAGGACAATCAGGTAAATCTCGGGATGATTTGCAGTTATAGAATTGGCAATCTTCTGAAGTATGATGGTCTTTCCAGCCCGGGGCGGGGAGACAATAAGACCCCGCTGCCCCTTACCAATGGGAGTAAAGAGGTCAATTATGCGCATTGAGAGATCGTTCTTCCCCTCCACCTCAAGGTGAATTCTCTCATTCGGATAGAGGGGTGTAAGATTGTCAAATAGAATCCGTGCGCTAAAATCCGCAAGGGGAATATCATTGACATATTCAATCTTTATCATGGCAAAATAGCGCTCACCTTCCCTTGGTGGCCGGGCAAGTCCCCGCACCGTATCACCAACCTTGAGATTGAATTTACGAAT
>CBFGJQ010000097.1:0-4675 GCA_965649095.1 Caldifarciminota bacterium
GCAATGATTATCATTGCCGCAAGGGCAACGGGAACAAACATTAACCTTCTCATATTTTAAAGGATTGGAATTTGAAAAATTCCTATACAATATAATGAAATTTTTCATTATAGAAAAAATACGGACAAGATACATCAGGGATTTCCGATCGCCGAGGAAGGTGCACAACTATAAGATGGAGCATCTCTGGGGGTTTCAGGGGTTCTCCCCTGATGTATCTTGTTTGAAAAGCTGATTTTTGAGGAAGTGGTTAGACGCCTGTTCCTGGTTTGTTGTCCACCAAATTATGTCATCCTGAACCCTGTCCTGGTATAGGCCAGGCTCGTTTTAGGAAAAATGTCGTGGACTTTTCGGGAACCTGATTAAAAAACAGAGATGGTAAATAAGGAGTCTTGGCTTTGTGTCAGGACTTATCTGGGGCGTCGTTAATAACAATCCTATCAGAGTTCCTGACTTCTGTCAGGACAAGTTTTTAGGGTTGTAGCAGGAGGATGTCTATTGATACGACATTTTGCCATTAAGGGGGAAGAAGCACTTCACTCAAGATTTCTCATTAATCCTTCTGGTGAGGCAAACGCAAGCCTATCTGGCCTCGGGTAAGGGGTGAGATCTTATACCGAGGGGGGCAAGAATGCCCAATGTATAATTTTGCCTAACAGAAGGAGGTCAAAATGGCAATTAAAATTCAAAAAATTATCGTTTTACTCATTCTTTCCCTCCCACTAATGGGAGGTACGATTACTCAAACCTTCGCTTTTTCAGAAGCTGACTTCAATTTTGAAAAAGTTGATGGGTATGATGTAATCACAATGTCTGGCGTGGCGAATCTAGCTGAAGCAGGTAATCCACTACTTCCTCAAAAATCTTTTATCTTTATTATTCCACCGAGGGCCGAGGTTGTTGATGTTAAAGCTCTTAATAAGAGCACAAGTGATTGAGCGGTTATTACAATATATACCCGGCTCAAAAACCTGTTCCTCTCTCCCATCCTGAATTACATAAGTTTACACCTCCAAATAGTATCACTTATGGAAGCAATAAGTCATACCCTTCGGTTGATTTAGAATTCTCCCCATCGGGTGTAAAATCAAATTTTCGTCTTGTTGGTATAGTCATTTATCCGTTGCATTACATCCCTGCCCAGAGGAAATTGATTCTTACAAAATCATTAACAATTCAGATTGAATATGAAGAAAATAAATATTCCGAGATGCCACTAACTGAAATGCAGTTAAAAATTTTCTCAGATGATATACGACCGCTAATAGTTAATAAAGAGGATTTATTCCGGTTCTCTCCCCCAATGCGGCGGGATATCAATGAGGTCAATTATGTAATTATCACTACTGAGGCACTATCAAGTAGTGTCAATCCTCTGGTAGAGTGGCGCACAAAAGTAGGTTGGAGAGCGGAAGTGACGACAACGAACTGGATATACAATCACTATTCTGGCTACGATAATCAAGAAAAAATCAGAAATTTTATCAAAGACTATTTTACTAATAAAGGATTGATATGGGTCTTGATAATCGGTGATGCTGATTTGGTTCCGGTAAGAAAGGCATATTTACCTTACTATGGAAATTCATACATTGCCACAGATCTTTATTACTCTGACTTGGATGGTACTTGGGATGCCAATAATAATCATCTCTATGGTGAGTTCAACGGCGACAATGTAGACCTTTATTCGGATGTTTATGTTGGCAGAATACCTGTTAATAATACTACGAATGTTTCTAATTATATAAGCAAATTGAATAAATATGAAAAGAACCCCCCAATCCAATATCTTGAGAGAATCCTATTGCCATCTGTAATGCTATTCCCCCAGTATGGTTATCATGGAAGGGTAGTGAATAATTTAATTGCGGAGGCAGCAGATCATGCAGGATGGAATAATTTGAAATTAGAAGACCCAGGAACGGGAGAGGTTTTAGACTATCTTAATTACGGCTTCCACTTCTGTCATATTGCCTCCCACGGGAATTGGTATGCAATGGGTTATCAGGATGGTACCCCAATCTTTCACATCAACGAGGTTAATAACCTAACAAATGAACCCCAATACACAATACTGAGCTCAATTGCCTGTTATACCGGAGATTTTGATGAACACGACTGTATAGCTGAGGCACTTGTCAATAAATATCCAGGAGGCTGCATAGCAACAATAATGAATACTCGGTATGGTTGGGGTAATCCTCCAGTTATGGGTCCTTCTGAGTTACTTAACTTAGAGTTTCATCACTCATTCTTTTGGTCCTCCTACCACATTCCTTTCTTAGGTTCATTTTTCAGCGGCGCCAAAGACTGTTATAGAAATCAAATACTAAATGACCAAGTGTGGCGCTATTGCGGATACGAACTTATGCTTTTTGGAGACCCGGCGCTCCCTATGTGGGAGAGTCCACTTCATAATTTATCTGTCAGCTATCCATCTTCCATTCCTCTGGGATACCAGACTATAGGGATTACCGTGATGGCTGGTGGTAATCCGGTGTATGATGCAATGGTGTGTTTATATAAACCCCAGGAGGTGCATGAAAGACAATTCACAAATCAATCTGGACAGGTAACTTTTCCCGTGCACACTTCCACTCCCGGGACAATGTATATAACAGTTACTGCCCGTAACTGCCGTCCATTTACCGGGTCAATATCGGTTTATAACCCCAATCCCACTTCTGCTCTCTATTTAGAGGGATGGCCCCTGCGAGGACCTGATGTCAATATTCACTTAAAGTGGCATTGGCTTCAGCGATATTTTGAGTGGGATGGTCTACCAACACAAGATAGTGCTAACTATGACAACTATGGATGGTTCGATATCTACCATCCTGACCCACCCCCTATACAATTGTGGTATGGTGATATTCGGGAACATAATGCTAAGGCTCCATCTTTTCCTTATACCTGTCGTGTCGGTGGGCAGGAACCTCAATACGGTATTTGGTATTACATGTCAAACCGGGTAACTATTTATGAGGGTGGCGGTCCTGACCCAATTGTAGCCCATTGCACAGACAGCCTAGCCCTTTATCCTTCATGGTCTCAAAAGATTGTTGTAGATTCCTTAGAAAACATCCATATCGTATTTACCTCGGGTGACAGTATCTATTATGTTTACTCTGATGATAAGGCACATACCTTTTCAAAACCAGTGGCTATCGGAGAAGGTAGATTTCCAGCGATTGGTGTATCTAATGTAGGACTTGAGGTTATTTTCTTAAGGAGGAATAAAATCTATTATACAAGAAAAACCGAAATCTGGACTACACCAATTCCAACATATCAAAATCCATCGGTAGAAAGAATTGCGCCACCCGCATTCTGTATTGATAAAGTGAATAGCCTTGCTTATATTTGTATCGAAGAAGAATATATGGATCGCTCGGAAATAACCAAACTAACTTTTGATTTGAATTCGAGTCAGATAACCACGCTCAAACTGGATTGGAGTTCGAATGTAAATGCCTTTGCCTCGCCGTGCATTTCTCTGAAAAGAAATGGTATCCCAATAATTGTTTGGAGTAAAATGGGAAAAATTTACTTACATGATGGTATAACAACAACAGAAATACCTACCGGTGATGCTTATGCAATAGACCCCTTTGTTTCAGCAGTTGGGGATAATATAAAACTCATCTGGACTACATCCAATGGAAATGGTAATATGAGGCAGATACATTACATTGAAAAAGGTTGGTGGGGTTGGACAATGCCAATACCTCTCACTGAAGCCAATCTCGTTTCTCAGCCAGTAATTACCGGAACGGGGCATATCTTCTATCCCGACTGCAAGAATGATACAATTATCCTCAGATATTTTGGTGTAAGCGAAGATTGCTGGCATACCTATGTCCAAGGGTTGTTTATAACAATTGGGGAATCCGTGATATAAATGCAATCAGTTACTCAACCTGGCCTCAAAATCCTGGTTATATCATCTTCTATGTGCCCAATCAGCAGATAAAATTAGCGAAAATAAATGCACCAGAAATCCCCATCATCTATTTGAATTGCGGCACCGGAAAGTCTCCCTACACTCTTGGGTATTATGAAAATCTGTATTATGGAAATTCGCCAATGCACATAAGCGATAGGGATTCAAACCAGCTAGAGTATCACTTTAGTGGTCTAAATTCCAATAAAAGATATCGCTTAAGGATTACTGCCTACCAAAATGAAGAAAACGAAGTATCTGAGTGGATAGAGATTGATGGACATAGATTAGGACAATTGAAAGTCCCCCGAAGGATGAATTCTATTTTTGAGAGATGGCTACCTCCATCTTATTACAATGATGGGGAGATATATCTCAATGTGAAGAAGAGAGTTGGATTTGCAGTGGTATCAGAAATATCCATCAAAGAATTTGAACATAGATACCAAGAAGAAAAACCTTGCGCTGGCATCCAATTGGATAATGATTTTCTCTCACTACCCCAAGTTTCAATTCTCCCAAATCCAGCCCAATATTATACCAGGGTCTTATTCAATCTCACAAAGAATAGCACAGTAACGATCAAGATTTATGATGGAATAGGAAGACTGGTAAAGAATCTTGTCGAGTCTAATCTTAAAAAGGGAGCACACATGGTAATCTGGAATGGCAGGGACGATAATGATAACCTGGTATCTAGTACCTTGACAAATAAATTCGGTTACATAT
>CBFGJQ010000098.1:0-4654 GCA_965649095.1 Caldifarciminota bacterium
TACATTATTCCTAAAAGAGAGCACATAACCTTAAAAGTTTATGACATAGTGGGCAGGAGTGTAGCAACGATTGCTGACGAAATCGCTGAGCCTGGTATTTACCACAATAACTTTGACTCTTCCAATCTCAGTTCCGGTATCTATTTCTTAATCCTTGAAGGTGAAAAAGAGGGCAAGACTCAGAAAGTTCTGGTGGTGAGATAATTTCAAGGAGGATAAGAGGCCTTAGAGAAAAAACGCCCGGTGGCTAAAGATAGGTGGAGTCGAAAAAGGGAACAAAGGCGAATAGGACAGTGGTAAGTTTTCCCAAAAAATCCCTCTCCCCCCATCAAGGATTCTGTTGTAAAACTCCGGGGTAGCGGTTTTAACCGCGTAAAATATTTAAAGATTCCATCCTCAGTGAATCAAGATCTCCAGACTATCCGACCATTCTGATTCAGCACCACTCTTATCCTTTGCCTGTGCCCTGATCAGGTATGTTCCGAATAGAGACCAGGAATGGCTCATCTCAACTGTCCCGCCACTGGGAAGATAACTACTCCAGTTGGTCGTGTCTCCGTCTCCCCAGGAGAATCTCAGAGCAACACTATCTCCGTCCGGGTCAGTTGCTGAAGATGTAAAGAAGTAGATTGAATCCACATATCCAAAATCCGGTCCGGCAGGGGGAGAAGGCTTGTCAGGAGGATTATTTGTTGTTGATGAGATAACAATCTGATGGTCATCTGACCAGCCCGAGGGAGCCCCTTTGATATCTTTTGCCTGAGCCTTTATGAGATAGGTGCCAGGGGTGTGCCAGGAATGGGACATTGTGCAGGTATCGCCACTATGGATATATGGGCTCCAGTTTGATGTATCACCATCACCCCAGGAGAATCTCATCGCGATACTATCACCCTCCGGGTCGGTCGTTGTAGAAGAAAAATTATAACTACTATCTACCCAGCCACTTGCGGGACCTACCGGTGTTTCGGGTATGTTCGGCGGATAATTCGTAACAATTTTAATTGTAGAAAATCCTGACCAGGAGGATAGCGCCCCCCGGATATCTTTTGCCTGTGCCCTTAATAGATATGTCCCTTCCGCTCGCCAGGAGTGCGAATCACTAACTGATTGACCACCGGGAACATAACTGCTCCATACTGATGTATCACCATCACCCCAGGAGAATCTTATAGCAACGCTGTCCGTATCCGGGTCAAAGGCAGAGGTAGAGAAGGTATAGAAAGAATCAACCTTACCCTTTGAAGGACCGATTGGTGCCTTCGGCGCATCAGGGTAGTTGTTCTCACCAAGGAGCAAAACCCTGAGGAGATGACCCGCCGACCAGATGGATAATGCCTCATTCTCATCCTTTGCCTGGGCAGTAATGGCATATCTTCCCGTATCCTGATAGGCATGTGATAAGGACAGCGTCTCGCCACTTGCTACAAAAGAACTCCATACTGATGTATCACCATCACCCCAGGAGAATCTTACCGCGATATTATCCTGATCCGGGTCAGTAGAAGATGTAGAGAATGTATATACGGAATCTCTATAGCCATATTGAGGACCAAATGGTGTCCTGGGGACATTGGGTGGGTTATTTACCCTTTGGGCACAATTTAATAGAAAAGAGATTGTAAAAAGGGATTTGGTTATATTAGAAGTATTACGCATAAAACACCCCACAGAAGAATGGAGAGTAATAATGGGACATCAGATATTATTGCCCGGTTCGGCATCCCGGCAAGGGGTTTCTCTTCTCCTAAATATAAATATCTGAATAGCCCATAAATAACAAAGGGGATTGTAAACACCAAATTTCGGGTATGGAATTTTGTGGTAGTCTCAGGGGAGATGGTATAGATACAGTAAGAGACAATGCAGGCAGTTGTTGAGATTGTGCTCAATTGATTCAATAATCCCAGGGAATAATGCGCAAGAACAGAGCGGTGCCGGAAGGCGTCTTCACCCAAGAGCGTAAGCTCCGCCTTTCTCTTTGTTGAGACGATAAAGAGGGCAAGTAAAAAGGTGCAGACAACAAGCCACAATGATATCTCGACATCTATCGCCACCGCTCCGGCGACCGCTCTCAAGACATAGCCAATTGCAACAAAAAGGAGGTCAAGAATCACCAGATATTTTATGACAAGGCTGTAAAGGAATGACGATAGGAGATAGAGAATACTAACAAAAAAGAAATTGGTATTTATCATTGTAGAGAGAATAATTCCGGTGGCAAGTATTATTAGAAAGTAGTAAAAGGCAGCAATTGGTTTAACCTTACCTGAGGCAATCGGCCTTTCTGCCTTTGCCGGCAGCATCCTATCAACCTTATAATCAAGGATGTCATTGAGGATATAACCACTCCCACTCAGAAGACAAAAGATAAAAAAAGAAAGGAGACTTATTCCAATATTCTCTGGATTTCTAAATTGGCGGCTGAAGATAAGGCCAGCAAAAAGGAAAACATTCTTGAGCCATTGCTCAGGCCTCAACAACTTGATATAATCCATCTTAATACTGGGTCTTACTGGTAAAGGTAAAATCCCTTATCTTAAGTGCGGGGACAATCGTCCCCTGACCGAAACGACCACTATAGCCGGGCTCATGGACAACCAGTTCTGAATATTTAGATATTGCCTCTACCCGATTCAAGGCTTCAAATAGACTCTCAGTAAATCGCAGATTCTTTATTCCTCTTATTATTTTACCATCTTCAATGAGAAAGGTGCCATCCCGGGTCATACCGGTAAAGACAATCTTGTGGGGATCAATAACATTCGTATAATGGAGTCTTGTCACTAAAATCCCCTTCTTGGTATTAAAGATCATATCATCCATTGTAGCATCTCCCCTGCTCATTACCAGATGGAGAGGAATGGGACCGTATGGATTTGGATAGGTAAGGGCATGGCCGGTTGTTTTCCTCCCCGCCGCCGCAGCCGTTAAGGAATCATAGACAACATTTTTGGCGACCCCCTTATCAATTAGAATCAATCTATTTTTAGGGACTCCCTCAAAGTCAAATGGGAGCGGGAAACCCTTTACATTGAATGGGTCGTCAACGATGGTTATCCGCTCATCAACAATCCTGGTTCCAAGTCGTCCTGAAAGGTAGGAACGTCCCTCTTCAAATAATTTGCCATTAAAGGCATAAAGGGCGAGATAGTTCAGAAAGTCGGCTACCGCGAGTGGTTCAAAGATGGTTGTATAATTCTCTGGCTCAATCTCTATCGGATTGGCTGATTTTATCGCCTTCGCGGCCGCAGTCTCAGCGAGTTTAATAAAATTTAACTCTTTTATACTTTTCGCGCCGGCCTGGGCATAACCGGTAGAATCACTACCTGCCATAACAATATTACAGAAGACATCGCCGGATTTATAATAGGCAAAGGTGCCCAATGAATTACCAATGGCAATAGTTAACCATCCGTTTGATACCGAACCGAAGGTAGTAAGTCCATACCTCTTTGCAACCTCAATGATATCTTTTACTGCCTCTGCCCTACCCTGCGGATCTATTGAGGGAGAATATTTTACCCGGGGAGAAACAGGGCGGTATTTCCGAGGCGGGGTTTTAATCAGAGAGACAAAATTGGGATTTTCCACCTGGAAGCGCGCTATGCGCTCTGCCCATTTCACAGTCTCTTTTATTTTTTGGGGGGAAAGGGAATTGGTGCTTGCCGCACCAATCTTCTTTCCAAAAATAGACCTTACTGAGATAACTACATTCGCCTCATATACATTTTGATGTATATAATTATTGGCAAATCTCGTGAGTGCCGAGTCAAATCCATAAATGGTTATTTCCGTCTGGTCAGCGGATGCGGCCCTTAGTGCCAATTCAATTAATTCCTTCATCTCTTTTTTATTCAGCATTAGACCCCTTTCTTTTAGCAATTTAATTCTATATATTACTGGATAAAAGTCAACCTAAAAATCAATCATACCGCAGGGTGATTGTAAAGGTAGAGCCCTTCTGGGGTGTGCTCTTTAAGGTGATAATACCACCATGGTCTCTTATTATCCTGTGGGCAATATAGAGTCCCAGACCTGTGCCCCCAGCGCGGGTGGTAAAATATGGCTCAAAGACCCTTTTTTGAAGTTCGGGTGGGATGCCCGGGCCATTATCCATTATCACTATCAATAACTCCTTCCCCCATCTCTTCAATTCCACTTTAATTTCGCCGGTATTCGCCGGGACCGCCTCTATTGCATTCAACATAATATTTAGAACTGCCCTTTTTATTTCGTCTTCATTACCTATGAATTCTATCTTCTCCTCTATATCTTCTTTTATTACTACACCTTTTTTCCGAGCCTGCTCCTGAATAAAAGAGATAATATCCTTTATTAACTGACTCAGATTGAAGAGGCATCTCTCTTTAATATTTGGTCGCACAAGACTCAAGAAATCATTTACAACCCGATTTAGTGATTCTATCTCCTTTATAAGGGTTGTAGTGAGTAGATGGTATTCCGAATCTTCAAAAGAGAACTCTCTCTTTAATCTCTGGGCAGCGATTGCCAGCCCATTCAATGGATTTTTTATTTCATGGGCAAAGTTGGCAACGAGATTACCTAAGAACTGTAATCGCTCCTTTTCTTTTTGCTCCTTTTCAATCTCCCTTATTTGCGTCATATCCCGCACTATTGAGATGGCGCCGCT
>CBFGJQ010000099.1:0-14067 GCA_965649095.1 Caldifarciminota bacterium
GGACCCGGTTGCCCAGTTTGTGTGACACCGCAAGAGATAATTGACTGGACAATTGAACTTGCAAAACAAAAAGGGGTAATTATAACCACCTTTGGAGATATGGTGCGCGTTCCGGGGACAATAGAAAGCTTAGAAACTTACCACCCCCGGGTCGTCTATTCAGCACAGGATTCTATAAAAATTGCAGAAGAAAATCCTCTAAAATCTGTTGTCTTTGTCGGCGTAGGTTTTGAAACGACTTCCCCAACTGTTGCCGCGACTATCCTTGAGGCGGCAGAAAAAAATATAAAAAATTTTTACATCATTCCCGCCTTCAAATTGATACCACCGGCATTAAATTTTATTGCCAGTTCGCCAGTAATTGATATTGATGGCTTTATACTCCCCGGACATGTATCAACTATAATTGGTTCACGACCTTATGAATTTCTTGCCCAGCGCTACCGCATACCCGGATGTATAACTGGATTTGAACCAATTGATATCCTTTTGGGCATAAAAAATCTCGTTGAACAGATAAATAGTAAAACCGCAAAGATTGATATTGAATACAAAAGGGTTGTTAAACCCGAAGGAAATCTTACCGCGCTGGCAATATTGAATAGGGTATTTGAACCAGTGAATTCCAACTGGCGAGGGATAGGGGAAATACCGAAATCTGGCCTCGCTCTGAAAAAAGAGTATGAACAGTTTGATGCCACAAAAAAATTTGAAGTTAAAAATGTCAAAACAAGGGAACCAAAAGGGTGTATATGTGGGAAGATTCTGCTTGGTGTAAAATCACCGCTGGATTGTGTCTTATTTGGGAGAAGTTGTAAACCATCAAGCCCGGTTGGTGCCTGCATGGTCTCTTCCGAAGGTGCCTGTGCGGCGTATTATCGATACGGGGATTATCGCTGAACACCTAAAATTTAAAATGTAGCAGTTTGATTTATCAAATAAGACAGGGACTGATTTTGAAATGAAGAAAATTACGCAAGACCTGATTGATGAATTCTATAAATTGCTAAATCCTTGTCAGCTCTGTCCAAGGGAATGCAAGGTAAATCGTCTCCGGGAAGAACGCGGTAATTGTAAGGCAGGTCTCAAACCAAAGGTATCATCATATCATCAACACTTTGGAGAGGAATACTGTTTGGTTGGTAAATACGGCTCGGGAACGATATTCTTCGCCCATTGCAATCTCCATTGTGTATATTGTCAGAATTATGACATAAGCCAGCACGGCATTGGAAGGGAAGTTAGCATTGAGCGGCTTGCCGGGATGATGATAGAACTGCAAGAACTGGGCTGCCACAACATAAATCTGGTCACGCCAACCCCCTGGGTTCCCCAGATTGTTGAGGCATTGGGTGTAGCGCAAGAAAGTGGTTTGCAAGTCCCCATCGTCTATAATTGTGGAGGATATGAGTCTCTAAAAACCCTAAGGTTGCTTGAGGGGATAATTGACATCTATATGCCTGATATAAAATACGGGGATAATAAAATTGGTGAAAAATATTCCATTGTCCCGGATTACTGGGATGTAGTTAGACCGGCAATAAAAGAGATGCACCGGCAGGTCGGTGATTTGATTATAGAGAATGGTATTGCAAAAAGGGGGCTTTTAATCAGACACCTGGTACTTCCCCATAATCTTGCTGATTCAAAGAAGTGTCTCGATTTTATCGCAAATGAGATATCAAAGAACTCATTTGTTAATGTAATGGAACAATATCACCCGGCATATCGGGCAAACGAATATCCTGAACTGGCAAGACGAATTACAGTTGAAGAATACCGCAGGGCATTAAATGCCCTCTATAAAGCAGGATTGAGTGATGAAGGGTGTAGATAAAAAATACTTCTGGAATAATACATTTCGCGCCCTGAAATATCCAAATTATAAATTATGGTTTTTTGGACAACTCATATCACTCTTTGGTAGCTGGATGCAAACCACCGCCCTCGGTTTTTTTGTATACGAACTTACCCATTCCCCTGCTTATTTAGGATATTTAGGATTTTCGGCTGGATTGCCCACCTGGCTTTTTATGCTCTATGCCGGTGTAATTGCCGACCGGATTTCACGACGGAAAATTCTGATTTTCACACAGTTTATAATGATGACACTTGCTTTCATCCTGGCGGTCCTGACCTTTGCAAAGATTGTTCAAGCCTGGCACATTATCATTCTGGCATTAGGAATGGGGGCCGCCAATGCATTTGATGCCCCGGCCCGGCAGGCATTTGTTCGGGAGATGGTTGAACCCGAGGCACTAACCAATGCCATAGCCCTAAATTCGGCAATATTCAATACTGCCATCGCACTCGGACCAGCCGCCGGAGGAATTATCTATGCCGCCTTGGGACCAGAATGGTGTTTTACAATAAATGGGCTCACATTTATTGCGGTGATATTTGCCCTCCTCTCTATGAAATTGACAACCCACTTTAATACCACCCAGACGAGAAGTTCACCAATAAAAGATTTAAAAGAGGGGTTCAAATACACATTCACTCATCCGACGATAAGAATTTTGATATTCACGGTTGCAATCATTGCCTTATTCGGCACATCATTCACAACCCTGTTACCGGCCTGGGCAGTTAAGATATTCCATGGCGATGCCCGAACAAATGGATTTCTTCAGACGGCACGTGGTCTTGGTGCCTTAACCTCGGCTCTGTTTATTGCCTCTTTGGGTATCTTTAATTTCAAAGGTAAACTACTCACCATCGGCACATTTCTCTTTCCATTTTTTATTTTGCTTTTCTCCTTGAACAGCAACTTCCCGCTCGCCTTAATCCTCCTTTTTGGCGCCGGGATTGCCCAGATTTTAATTATGAACCTATGTAATGCACTTGTCCAGATTCAGGTGGAAGAGGCAGTGCGGGGACGCGTGATGGCGATATATACATTTTTCTTTTTTGGGTTAATACCATTTGGTGCTTTATGGATTGGAACGGTTGCCCAGCTACTGAGTGTGAGGCTCGCGATAATCATTGCCTCATCCATTACCTTACTCTATGCAATTTTGCTATATACACTCGGTCGTCCAATCTGGAAATTGCAGTAAAGATAACCAATCATTTATGGTGGGCAAAGTATTCGCGAATTAAGTTCTGAACATATTCCTGACGCTTAAAATATAAACCTTTCACCTTACGCTTCTTATGCCTTGCCAGGGCATAATGGGCAACTATTGGCAGGCCAACCGTGGCATCAAGATAACAGACCACGGCATCCGGCAACCTTGTGGGGTCAACTTTACCCCAAGAGACCGCCTCGTGCGGTGTAGCACCCGAGAGGCCTCCAGTATCAGGCCTTGCATCAGTAATCTGGAAGAAGTAGTCATGCCCAACCTCTTTTATTCTTAAAACTTCCTGGATCTGTGGTTCGGTCTGTAGTAAGAAGTTCTTGGGACTGCCACCACCAATGAGAAGGGCAGCCGACTTTCCGCCCCCACGCTTTGCCGTAAGAACTATCCCGGTAGTTTCATTCACATCAATAGATGGATTTATCCGAAGTTTACCACCAATAATCTCTTCCTCGGCGATATTCATCCCCAGGGTTGAATCGCCAGGAGAACTCGTGTAAAGGGGAATACCAAGCCTATAGGCGCAGGCAAGGACCGAAACATCTCTGTTGCCGGTCTTCTCTTCCCACTCTGCCGCATATTTTCCAAGTAAGTAATGGAATTCAGCAGTTCCCATCTCTTTTTGAAATTCTGGTTGCTTTAATATCTTACGCAAAATCTCATCGGTTGCCATCAGGCAATCACTATATCCCAAAAGAATATCATAGATGCGCACCACATCATTCTTTCTCAAATCTGCATCATCAACGAGGGGGGTTCCGATATGTAGTGGAAAATTAAAGGCAAAGTGTAAATCATGATATAAATTTGCCCCGGTAGAAACAACCCAATCAATAAACCCCGCCTTCATTAATGGGACAATCACAGATTTCCCCAGACCCGCGGGAATCAGGGCACCAGCCAAACTCATTCCGACTGTTACATCCGGCTCAAGCATCTTTTCAACAAACAATCGGCACCCTTCGCGCAGTCTGGCTGAGTTATAGGCAAGAAATATTTTTTCAATCATATCTTCAAGTTTCTGCTTACCAGTCAATGCGGGAGGGAAGATTCTTGGACCAGAAAGATACCTCTTTTTATGAGGACATCTCCTCTTTTTTAACCAATCGGGTGTTTCATCAATATCTCTTTTTAACCGATGCATTCTCTTCATATTGCCTCCTATGGAATAACAACCACCTTTGCCGGTGGCAGTCCATTGAAATTTGTTGCCGTTGCCCAGGAATAGGCACCAATATTCTCCACATAGACAATATCACCAATATCCAGTTCCGGTAATTCTTCGCTGGTTGAAATTATATCAAATGAGTCACAGGTTGGCCCAGCCAGGGTTGTAATCTGAGTAATGCCTTTTTTAAGGACCTTATATTGATATTTACAGTGGTCATAGACAATCCCCGAGAGCGAGCCATAAACGCCGTCATCAAGATAGTACCAATGTTTGTTATTTCTGATTGATTTACCAATCACCTTCATTACAAGGATTCCGGCTGGACCACATAAGACTCTGCCCGGTTCCGCAATCACCCTGATATTGTCCGGGAATAAGCGATTCAACTCCCTATTTATACTTGAGGCAGTTAAGGCAAATAAATCCTTTTCATCATCAAAGTGCTTTATTGGGAATCCCCCACCAATATCAAGTATCTCAAGGGGAATCTGCTTCAGATGTGCGTCCTTAAAGATGATTGAGGCAATCTCCAAGGCATCAAGATAATTCTCTATGTAGATATTTTGAGAACCAACATGAAAGCTTACACCAACCGGCTTAAGTCCAAGTTTTATTGCCTTTATCAGAAAAGGAATCGCATCCGGTGGTTCCGCCCCGAATTTCAATGATAATTCAACCATTGAACCAACATTGGGAACCTTTATCCGCACCAGGACTTTTGCCCCCGGCACATAGCTTGCAATTTTATTTAACTCATATTCAGAGTCAAAAGTCATCAGGTTGATGTTGTGGTCGGCGGCAAATTTCAGCGCCTCCGGTGTCTTTATGGTATTGGCAAAAATCATTCGCTCCGGACTCACACCCATATCAAGGAGCGCCTTCATCTCATAAATTGACGCAACATCAAAACCAATACCCGCTTCAATAAATGTCTTTAAGATAAAAGGATGGGAGTTTGACTTCACTGCATAGAATGGCTCTATCCGTGGTAAGAGTGTCTGGAATCTCTTTAACTGCCCTAAGAGTTTGCTCTTGCTTATTAAAAATAGCGGTGTATTATGCCTCCGTGCCAAATTCTCAATCTGCTTTTTGATATTATTTGTAGATTTTACCTTCACCTCACTCCCTTTTAGTAGGCAATTAAATCCTTATCAAAAGAGTTCAATTCACCCTCAATCTTCCAGATGCGCAATTTCATCTCACCGAAGTCTTTGAGAAGTTCATAAATATCCTCATCTATAGATTTCAAATCGTCTCTGTTGATTGTGATCGGGTTATGCCTTAACTTCACCTCCGTTATTGGTATGCCAGGAAACCTTGAGAGCAACATTGGCGTTAGTATCAAAAGTTCAATTGTAGTATTGCCCGAACCGAGTCTTGTGATCTTTAATGGATAGAAGAGCCGCCGGGACTGAAACCGATATTGAATCGGCTCAATTGTCTTCGTCTCCTGATTGAGGGTTAAGAGATCAAGGACAAACCAGACAAAACCCTCTGCTATATAGTCTTCTACAATTTCCCTATGGGACTCCGTGATTATTTCTTTGTCATAGCCTAAATCCTTTATATAATTTTTTACCCAAGTGACGAAACGCGCCCCTTCCATTAAACGAACAACCGAGATATCATGGGCACCAATCCTTTCGTGAAAGGTTATCTCCGCGGGTGGTGGAATTGTGGATTCCATTGCCTTTCCGCCGCCCTTCCTACCCTCAAGATATATTCTCCGATTTAGCAAATCTACTGCCCGCTGAAAGGTCTCTATATTCCCCTTTTTTATCTTCGGTTCAGAAGGTAATGGCAGAATCTCCAATACCATTGTTGAATCGGAGGCACTCAAATCGGTTGAGAGGAGAAGAATCTCTTCCTTACCATTCCAGGCGATGATTGCCCTCTGATTCGGTTCAAAGATTGTAATATGAGGATTGAAAGGAACAAGTCCCCGGTCACCAAACAGAATTACACAAAAGAAAAGTGACATTAAAACGCGCCTCTTCATAATTGATTATAACAATTATTGAAGAAAAATCAATAGGGAATAGCACTGGTTATTCTACATAACAATAGCTCATTTTCAATCTCAAATCGCACGGGCAGAAATTTCTCTACAAGCCAGAGATTGGTCTGGGCATGGCGGGTCATCTTAAAAAATCTTATCTTTGTATTCCTTTTTGTTCTAAAAGTCAAAAGGGCAATATAGGGAATTATCTGGTCAATCATATAGTTGTCAAAACAGGTATTTGAAGAGAGAATCTCTTTTAATGAAATTCCTGCCTTCCTGCCAATCTCTTCGGCGGGAACACCACGTTCACCAAGTGCATCGGCACCCAATCGGCAATTCTCATAAATTGCTATCCCCTGTATATAACAACCCGGTGAATCTGCATCCACATATTTATACTTATAATTTGCCTCAGGAAAGATTTCTTGAAATCCCTGAATCAACCTCTCCCCTACCTTTGCCTTCTTCAGATGCGGGGAGGCAAATGCCCAGACTTCAATTCCTTTAAACGGACCACCTTCCGTAAAGTCTACGGATTCTATTGAACCGGGATTGATATGGACATATACCTCTCCGCCACCCTTAGGATAGAATCCGTGCCTTTTTACCTCAGTAGTAATTGAGATACCCATCTTCTTCAGATAATCACAGAAGACCCTTTCAAAATAGGTAATTGTTGGACTGAAGGGAACTGCCGTGCCCCCCTTAATATTCAACTGTAAGGGTTTATCAGCGTAAATGCCTAATGGGGTCAGGGTCTGGAGAATGAGTGTTATTGAACCAGCCGTCCCGGTCCACAGATTATATATCCCACCTCTAATCTCCTGGGGAATGAATTCAATCTCGGTTGAATTTAGTTCTGCACCCCTTAGCCTGGCATCACAGATCTTACCGGCGGCGAGAATTCCCGCAAGGTGTTGAGGCCTGAGGCCCGGCCTCTCCCTCCCCTTTCTAATATTAAAAATACGCACCGGAATTTTTGTAATCGCCGAAAGGGCAATAGCGGTCCTGAGAATCTGACCTCCCCCCTCAAGGTAACCACCATCAATCTCTACCATTGCGCCATCTCCGTGATTAAGTCAGATGAGTTCCTTTGGTATTCCCTCCGGACTATAAGCGACAAGGGGCTCAATCTTTGCCCTTTTTAATCTCTTAATAACATGCGGATATAAGAAGACATACTCCTCTTCAAACCCCTCAATTATACGGGGCGAAATCTTCTTCAATTGCTCTTTCAACTGCACGATATTCTTATCGGGGCTGAAAGAGAGCATTACCGCAAGATTGAATCTCAAGTGCTGGTTTGCAATAAGAGAGAGATTGTTTAAAATCCTATCAAATGTCTCGGGGGTGGCACCGGTAAGGTTTGAAAACTCCTCGGAGGTAGTCCCCTTTAGGGAAACTCTGATGTGCAAACGCCGGAAGTTGCTCAAGTCTTTAATATATTCCCTATCTAATAGAATTCCATTTGTCTCCAAGATAAAGAGGTATTTTGTCTTATCAATAATGGAGAGGAGGTTAAGGAGGTGTTCCTTTCCAATTGTCGGTTCATTGCCACTGATTCTCAAAAGATGGTAATGGTGCTGCTCAGCACATTCAATAAGCCTCTCCGCGATCTCCTTTGGAGTATAAAACTCACCAATTCGTTCTGGATTGTCCCTTGGTTTATTACTCCAGCAAAAGATGCATCTTAAATTACACCCACAGCAATCGGCAGTTGCAATTCCACCATACCAACGACCAGGTCTTGCTACACGATAATATCTTCTCTTACCATTCGTTACCACAATCTTTTTAATTTCATCTGTCTTTATATCAGGATTAAAAAGGGGCATTAGGCACCAAGGTATGCAGAACGAACCTCAGGGTTTTCGCGTAAATCCCCTGCCCTTCCTTCAATTGTAATCCTTCCGGTCTCAAGGACATAGGCATAATGGGCAACCGATAATGCCTTGTATGCATTCTGTTCAACCAGTAGGATACTTGTTCCCTCTCTATTTATTTCGGTTATAATCTTAAAGATTTCATTAACGAGAATTGGAGAAAGGCCCATTGATGGTTCGTCCATCATCAATAGTTTGGGCTGGGCAATCAAGCCCCGGGCGGTCGCCAGCATCTGTAGTTCTCCTCCGGAGAGGGTCCCTGCCGGTTGATGGAGCCTCTCTTTCAGTCGTGGAAATGACCTGCATATCCGTGCCATTGCCTCAGAGATCCTATTTCTATCATTTATATTATAAATTCCGAGCCTCAAATTCTCATAGACGCTGAGCGGCGCAAACGGTCTTCTCCCTTCAGGGACATGGGCAATTCCCAAACCGGCAATCTTATGGGCGGGTAGATTTGTAATGTCCATACCTTCAAAATAGACCCGCCCAGAGCGTGGCCTTACAAGCCCCGAGATTGTCTTCAGGGTTGTGCTCTTACCGGCACCATTTGCACCGATTAATGCAACAATCTCCCCTTTAGCCACCTTAAATGAAATACCCTGAAGGGCATTGATCGCCCCATAGGAGACACTCAAATCCCTCACCCCTAATAAGATATCATCCCGCTCCATACCCACCCTACCAATTTACCAACTGAACCAGCATCTCAACCCTGAC
Source organism: Caldifarciminota bacterium (assembly GCA_965649095.1). Classification (GTDB taxonomy): domain Bacteria; phylum Hydrothermota; class Tepidihabitantia; order SM23-42; family JAOAFX01; genus JBDRWI01. The sequence continues at coordinate 8,857 of CBFGJQ010000099.1, forward strand.
CTTTTAACCATCCTTACCTAAATATGCCTCAATTACCCGTGGATTATTCTGAATCTCTTTCGGATTTCCCTCGGCTATCTTTTCACCAAAATCCATCACTGCCACCCTTTCACATATTGACATCACAACCCTCATCTGATGTTCAATCAAAAAGATTGTAAGATTAAAACGCTCGCGAATAAACTGGATGAGTTCCATAAGTTTAATCGTCTCCCGAGGATTCATCCCCGCGGCAGGTTCATCAAGGAGGAGTAATTTTGGTTCAGTTGCCAGGGCACGGACTATCTCCAACTTCCTCTGTTCTCCATAGGGAAGATTTCGGGCAAGGTCATCTGCCCTTGATTCAAGTTTAAAGATTGAAAGGAGTTCAAATGCCCTCTCTTCTATCTCCCTCTCCTCCCTCTGGAATATTCGGTCCCGGAAGAGAGCTGAGTGTAAGCCATAATTTATGTGATTATGATAGGCGATCTTGACATTATCCAGAACCGTAAGTTCATTAAAGAGCCTTATGTTCTGAAATGTCCTGGCGATTCCCATCTTACCTATCTGAAATGGCCTCAGTCCCGTAATCGGTTCTTTTTGGAAGAAGACCTCCCCGCCATCAGGTTTGTATATTCCGGTGATAATATTAAAGACGGTGGTCTTGCCGGCACCATTTGGACCGATAAGACCCACGAGTTCATTTTGTTTGATCTCAATACTGAAGTTTACGACTGCCTTTAAGCCACCAAAGAACTTCGTTAAATTATTAACTCTTAGTGCCGGCTCCATTTCTATAAGAAAGCGGAGGTTTGAGAAATCCAAATTCCATTCCACCCCCCAAACCCTTTGGCTTCAATAACATCACCACAATCAATAATAACGGATAGATAACCAATCGCCAATCCAGTACCTGCGGAGGCAGGATAACCCTTAAACCCTCAAGGAGGAATGTCCAGCCAATTGCCGCAATGATTGTTCCTGAGATACTGCCCAGACCACCAAGGACGACAATTAGAAGGAGATCAATAGACTTTAAAAAATCAAAATTTGATGGATGGAGGAATGTATAGAGGTGGGCATAGAGTGCACCCGCAATACCGGCAAAGGCACAACCAATTACAAAACCCAAAGTCTTATATTTAGTGGTATCTATTCCCACCGCTTCCGCGGCAATATCATCCTCACGAATGGAGATGCAGGCACGGCCAATTCTTGAATAGACAAGATTCCGAATAAAGATTATTACACAAAGGCAGAATAAGAAGGTGATGGGAAAGGTAGTATATCTGGGAATTCCTAACATACCCCTTGAACCACCCATCATCGGAATTACGGTATCCGCATTATCAAAGATTACCTTGACAATTATCCCAAAGCCAAGGGTGGCTATACCTAAATAGTCGGATTTCAATCTGAGAATTGGAAGGCCAACAAGAAAGGAGATAAGTGCAACCAAAATGATTGCAAATAAGATACCAATTAAAAATGAGAGTGCCCCAAAGCCTGGCAACGATTTTGTTATGAGTGCCGAAGAATAGGCACCAATCCCATAAAATGCAGCGTGGCCTAAAGAGAACTGACCGGTATAGCCATAGATTAGATTCAAGCCCAGACTTGAGATTGTGATGATCAATGCAAATTGGATTATCTGCTGCCAGTAAGGATTCAGGATACCAAGGAGACTTAAAACCATTACCAAAATAAAGATAGAAGAGGCGATTACCGGAGCGGAGAGGTTCCTCTTTTTCATCAGACCTTCTCTATCTCCCTTCTTCCCAGTATTCCAGTCGGTTTCACAAGGAGCACGATTATCAAGATTGAAAAGGCTATTGCATCCCGCATCGTTGAAGAGATATAGGCGGAACTCATCGTCTCCACTACCCCCATAATCAGGGCACCGAGCATTGCACCTGGGATATTGCCGATTCCACCAAGGACTGCCGCAACGAATGCCTTCAAGCCGGGCATAATCCCCATAAATGGGTGAATCTGGGGATAGGCAATCCCATAAAGGACCCCGCCCGCCCCCGCAAGTGCCGAGCCGATTCCGAAGGTGAAGGAGATAATCCTATCCACATCTATGCCCATCAACCGCGCCGTATCCTTATCATAAGAGACTGCCCTCATTGCCATCCCGGTCTTTGTCTTCTGGACAATGAACTGTAAAAATATGAGGAGGGCGATTGCCACGCCAAAGACTAAAATCTGAATATTTGAAATACAGATATCACCAATTTGATAGACGCAGACCTCAAATGGTCTTGGATAGGCAAGATAATTTGGACCGAAGATATACTTAAGACTTGAAAAATACTCCAGGAAGAGGGAAACCCCCATTGCCGTAATTAGGGCGGAAATCCTCGGTGCATTCCTCAAGGGGCGATAGGCAATCTTCTCTATTGTGATACCAATGATTGAACAACCAGCCATTGCAAAGATCAATGCCACCGGAAAAGGCAAATGATAAAGGGAAAGGGCATAAAATCCTAAATAGGCACCAACCATAAAGACATCACCATGGGCAAAGTTTATTAATCGAACAATCCCATAGACCATTGTATAGCCAAGGGCAATAAGGGCATAGACAAAGCCGAGCTGCAGACCATTTACAAATTGCTGGAGGAAATAGGACATTTAAAACATTATATATAAAACCACGCTAAAATCAAGCAGAATTGTTATCCACACCTTGAGAATTTTGTCGTTTTATTACGAGGCTGTGCCAAAAAGCGATGTGCCCATAAAATTTTAATACACTGTGAATATTATCTTTTCAGAACAAATCCTGCCATTACCTTTTGCATATACTACAAGTTCATATTTTCCTAATTTTGGTTGCCAGAAAAAAATAGGAGAGTTTTCACACAATCTTTTGCCATTCAAATAAAGGATATAGGAATCAATAGTGGAATCACACTGAACCTTAAAGACTATTCCCTGATTCTTATATGGTATATGCGGGTCTAATTTAAATATATCACCATTTTGCGGATGAATTATGCGTAATCCATAGAAATTTTTATGGACAGGGTTCCCCCCTCTCGCTACAGAATATGTATTCGGTAGTGAGATAAATGCGGTTCCTCGACAATAAGAGCAAGTATCTTCTGGTTCGCTTCCGGGGATGAATATCTCTTCAATCACCGGGCAACCATCTCCCGCCATCAATCCGGTCCTTGCACAGACCTTCAAGTGTCGCAGTGATTTCGGTTCTTCAAAACCCGGCGGGTATTCATCTCTATGTAATTCAATCATAATATCCCTGAAAAGTGGTGCGGCGCCGGAAATCCCTGAAACACCATTCATTGGTGAACCATCAAAATTTCCAACCCACACCCCGACTGTATATCTTTTAGTAAACCCGATGCACCAGTTATCCTTAAAGTTTTTTGTCGTGCCTGTCTTTACCGCACAGGGAAATGGCAGATTCAGAGGTGAATCATCACCAAATGCCTTTAATCTGCTTGCATTGTCAGAAAGGACATCGGTGATAATATATGCAACCTCTTCAGAAAAGACCCTCTCCCCTATTTTATTTGTATTACCTTTTATAAACTTAAATTCAGTCCAGATTCCTTTATTTACAATTGCCCGATAGGCATTTGCAAGTTCAAGCAACCTGACCTCGGCAGCCCCCAGAGAAAGTGAAAGCCCGTAAAAATTCGGTTGTCGGTAAATACCAGTAAAGTGCAGATTATGCAGAAAATTATAGAACTTCTCTACCCCTAAGATCTCCAGTAAATGAACGGCCGGAACATTAAACGAAGAACCTAATGCCTCCCTTGCCCTGACATATCTGTGATACTTATCTCCGTAATTCCGGGGTGCAAAGATTGTTCCATCTGAGAGTTTAAATTCGGTAATTGTGTCGTTAATTAAATAGCTCATTGGAATACCATTTGATAACGCAAGGATATACAAAAATGGCTTTATACTTGAGCCAGGCTGGCGCAGGGCAAGACACCCATTTACCTGTCCTTCATCTTCATCAAAATAGTCTCTTGAACCAACCATTGCAAGAATTTCCCCACTCTCGGTGTCCATTACTATTACCGCACCCTGCTGGACATTAAATTTTGTTAAACTTTTAATTGAAGTAAATAGCATCTTTTCTAATTTTTCTTGCAAATTTAGGTCTATTGTTGAGGCAATAGTCGAATTATTCTCCCTCTCTATTCGCTCCAAAAGAAAGTCAACGAAGTGTGGTGCCTTGAAGATAAGTTCAGGTCTATAAATATGGAGAGGTTCATTTAATGCCAGCAAATATTCGGTTGAATCTATCAATGCAAGGGATAAGAGTCGTTTTAACAGTCTTTCTTTTTCCCTTTCCACTTTCAAGGTCTTATATGGGTTTAGAATACTGGGGGACTTTGGCAGGGAGGCAAGAATACAGGCCTCAGAGAGAGACAGCTGACTCGCCGGCTTTTCAAAATAGGTCTGGGATGCTGCCTCTACCCCATATATCTGATTTCCATAGGGCGCGCGGTTAAGGTATATCTCAAGTATCTGTGCCTTATTCAGATAAAGTTCTAATTTTATTGCATAAACCATCTCTATAATTTTTGTAAATATGTTTCTTTTCTTATAATTGAGGGCCATCTTTGCCACCTGCATTGTAATGGTAGAACCCCCGGCGAGAATCCGGCGCTGTTTGATATTCTCAAGAACTGCCCTTAATAGAGCAATAATATCCACGCCTTGATGTATAAAAAATCTCTTATCCTCTTGAATTATTGTCGCCTTAATCATATTTGGTGAAATGTCGCTTATATCCTTCCAGATACTGGTTTTGTAATCTTTTGACAATACATTTCTAAGTAAAATCCCATTTCGGTCTGTAATTTTAAAAGAATTGAACTGAGGATAAAGCGATTTTCTGTCTGGGGGAAGAACAAAAAAAGTTAAAATGGCAATAAAGATTGAAATTATTATCAAGCCTGAAAACCTTCTCATCAAAAGATTTTATCTCAATCTTCTATAAAATCAAGAGCGAAGTGAGGTCATCGGACAAATGGCACCCTTGATTCGGCTTTTGTATATCTATTCTTCAACCCAGAATATCTTTTTAGGTCTGCAATTGAGTCTTGAAATTTTCTGATTTCTGGATATATTTTTTTGTATAGGAATTTGAAAAATTCTATACAATAAAATGAAATTTTTCATTATAGAAAAAAATACGGACAAGATACATCAGGGATTTCCGATCGCCAAGGAAGGTGCACAAACTTA
>CBFGJQ010000100.1:0-4628 GCA_965649095.1 Caldifarciminota bacterium
CTTCCCAAAATCTTAACCGGATTACCATCTTCAATCTCCAATCTTTGTGCATCCTCAGGATTTATCCATAGATAACTGTCCGTATGAACCCTTTTGAATCCTTTTAAAATCTCAGACAATGCCTTATTTCTATATCTGAATCCATTCTCCCTTACGATAAGATAAAAAGGATATTCTGAATCTCCCTTCAACCCCCCCCTATCTCTTTTCTGATTCTGTCGCGAACATTCCTCCTTAACTATATCAAAGTCAATGCGCTCAATGATACCCTTTACTATCCATTCATCGGGTTGTGCATAACCAACTGGCTCAATAACCTTTCTCAATCTCTTCTCTCTTCCCTTTATATCTATGAAACTTCCATCAACCTCAATAAATGTTGCCGCGGGTAGAAAAAGGTCAAAGTCAAAATCGGGAAGGAAGCAATCCTGGACGATGACCCTCTTGAATCTATGGGGCTGGGGGATATTGGCACCGATCAAATAAAGGCATTCAATCCCTCTCTCATTTAAAATATCCTCACAACTACAAAGGTTAGAATTACTTAGAATTGAAGAGTTTATATTTGTGGTCAAAGGGATGTATCTTATCTTTTCTATTCTCTTTTCATACTTTGTATTGGCAGGATTATATAAAACACAGACAACCCGGTGGCTGAGCAACCTCCTTGCCTCATTCAACGCTTCCTTTTTAATTCCTGCATAATCCTGTAGTTTTTCTTCCGACATTATTAACTCCAAGACCTCCCACTCCTTCCCCGGTTCCGGCCTTAACCAGATTTCACCCAACTCGGCAAGTTTTGTCCGGATCGGGTCAATCACGATGATAACCGGGCTTTCCGGTAACGACTTCTTGGCACAGAGCATAAATACTGCAAAGTCCGCTATTAAATCTATATTGAGAACAACAAACGCCACCTTTTTACCCGTCCGGTTTATACAGGCCTTTTCAAAACTCACCGGGGGCGGAATTTCCAAACCAAACTTTTCCACACCCATTATTTCAGCAAATGTATTGATGGCATTTATCGCCTCAAGGGTCAAATCTGTTGAAAATAAGACGCCAGTCTTACCCTGATACTCTTTTAAAATATTCCCTGCAATTTCCAACGCCTCATCCCAGGATATCTCTACAAGGTTTCCATCCTTCTTCTTCATCGGCGTCGTAATACGCCCTGGATGATTAACCAATGGTGCTATTCCGAATCTCCCTCGCACACAGAGCAGGTCCCCATCGGGCGTGACCCTTATCAGGATATTGTTTCTAACCTCTGCCTTGATTTCACAACCCATACTACACAATATACAATATGTCTTGACTATCCTATCAAACTTTCCTGAATATTTACTATAACGCTCTCGCATCGTGCCAGTTGGACAGGCATCAACACAGGCACCACAGAATTGACAATTGGCATCAAGGTGTGAGATACCAAAAGGTGTGCCAACAAGGGTTTTTGGCCCACGGTGATGGAAATCAATTGTATATGCCTGCCTCAATTCAGCACACGCACGAACACAACGACCACAGAGAATGCAGAGGTTATAATCCCTTTCAAAGAAAGGGTCATAATCTTCAACCGGAATGTTTCGGTAATGGAATGTGAATGGAATCTCTTTTATTCCAAATTCTTCAACGAGTCTCTGTAATTCACAGTCGCCATCGGCAGGACAATATTTACATCCGAATGTGATTGGTTCTTTTTCAATGCATTCCATATACTTTTCGCAATCCTTTTTTTTATCGCAAATGAGACAGGAATGTGGATGCTCGGAAAGGATAAGTTGCAGGGTGAATCTTCTCAGCTCCCTTAATAGAGGTGTATCCGTCTTAATTACCATCCCATCCTCAACCGGTAAGGTGCAGGATGTCATCGGTCTTGGATTCCCCTCAACCTCAACGATACAGAGTCGGCATCCACCATAAGGAGAGAGGTTCTCCTGATAGCAGAGCGTGGGAATATAAATCCCCTCCCGCCGGCAGACCTCTAAGACCGTCTCACCTTTTTTACAGGTGAATTGCCTTCCATTTATTGTGAGGGTAATCATATATTATAGTTAATCGTTGGACGGTTTCGCGGCCTGTATCGTCTGTCGGTTTCGTCATTCGTTTTATTCAACCAAAGACGATAGACAAAAGACGAAACGGGCTTCCAAACCGTATAACCTATAGCGAGCAACAATCTTTTCATAATGCGGGGGAAACCTTCTTTACGGCTCCGAATTTTGGCGGGCATACGGTAAGACATACGCCACATTTGATACACTTTGACTGGTCAATCTTATGGACTCTCCTCGGTTCACCCCTAATCGCCTTTGTCGGACAATTTTTTGCACAGGCAACACAACCAGTGCATAATTGAGAGTCAATCACATACGAGATAAGCGCCTTGCAGACCAGGGCTGGACATTTCTTCTCTTTAATATGGGCGAGATATTCACTCTTAAAATATCTTATTGTTGTCAAAACTGGATTTGGTGCAGTCTGACCAAGACCACACAAAGAGCTGAGTCTTACATTCTCCCCGATTGATTGGAGCAGTTCAATATCGCCATCTCTGCCCTTTCCTTCAGCTATCCGGTTTAAGATCTCTACCATCTCTTTTGTCCCCAGTCGGCAGGGGACACATTTACCGCAGGATTCCTGCTGGGTAAAGTTCAAAAAATACCTTGCCACATCCACCATACAGGTATCCTCATCCATCACAATCATACCCCCGGAGCCCATCATTGAACCGACTTGAGTGAGGCTTTCGTAATCAATTGGTAAATCAAGATGTTCTTTGGGAATACAACCACCGGAAGGACCTCCGGTCTGAACCGCCTTGAACTCTTTATTATTGGGAATCCCGCCTCCGATTTCATAGATTATCTCGCGCAGGGTTATCCCCATCGGAACCTCAACCAGACCGGTATTGTTTATCTTACCAGCGAGTGAGAAGATCTTCGTTCCCTTACTCTTTTCGGTTCCGATTGAAGCGAACCACTGAGCCCCGCGGAGGATAATTGGAGGGACATTTGCCCAGGTTTCTACATTATTGATATTTGTAGGTTTACCCCATAGACCTCTTTCCACCGGATATGGTGGCCTTGTTCGCGGTCTGCCCACCTTACCCTCAATTGCTGCCATCAATGCTGTCTCCTCGCCGCATACAAAGGCACCCGCTCCTTGAACAACATCAATGAAGAAAGTGAAGCCGGTTCCTAAAATGTCTTCGCCAAGAAGCCCATATTCCATTGCCTGTTTTATTGCAATATTGACCCTTTTGACTGCAAGGGGATACTCTTTACGGACATAAATAAATCCCTTCTGGGCACCGATTGCATACGCACCAATTAGCATACCTTCAATCACCGAATGGGGGTCTGCCTCAAGGACGCTTCTATCCATAAATGCACCCGGGTCCCCCTCATCACCATTGCAGATGATATATTTGGGATGGCCCTCAGCAGAACGGCATAGCTCCCATTTTCTGCCGGTAGGGAAGCCCGCCCCACCCCTTCCTCTCAAGCCAGCTCTTTTTATCTCTTCAATCACCTGTTCCGGTTTCATTGATATCAAAACCTTCTGGAGTGCCTGATAGCCATCAAAGGCAATATACTCTTCAATATTCTCCGGGTCAAGCCGGCCGCGATTACGCAAGACAATAAGCCGCTGGTGTTTGAAAAATCCAATATCTGACATCCTGGGAATTGGCAACGCCTCCTCTTCCGGCACATATATCAATCTCTTCGCAGGCCTGCCTTTAATAAGATGTTCCTCAACGAGGTAAGGCACATCCCTTTCTGTCACCCTTTGATAAAAGATTGCATCGGGCTGGACAATCAGGATTGGTCCCCGTTCACAAAATCCCTGACAACCAGTTGTAATCACCCTCACCTCTCCCTGGCGTCCCCTTTTTGCAATCTCCTTCTCCAGCGCCTCTTTCACAAAGAATGAACGGTTTGCCACGCAACCGGTGCCGGCACAGACAAGCAGGTCTAATCTAAAACCCTTACTCTCTTTCTTCTCCGACATATTTCTCCAACAATTTATCAACCTTACTAACCGTCGTCTGTCCATGATATTCACCATCAATTACCACAATCGGAGCCAGGGCACAGGCACCAAGACAATTGACGGTCTCAAGGGTAAACTTATTATCATTCGTGGTTTCTCCTGCCTTTATTCCCAGCCGCTCCTCTATCCGGCCCAGGACCGCTGGTGCACCACGGACATGGCAGGCAGTTCCCAGGCAGACTGTGCAGAGGTGTTTACCCCTCGGTGTAAGGCTGAATGCAGCATAAAAGGTTGCGATGCTATATACTTTACTCAAAGGAATCCGCAATGACCTTGAGACATACCTAAGGACATCTTCAGGTAGATAATTATATTCATTCTGGATATTATGTAAAACCTGAATAAGGTCAATCGCCTTTTCTTTGTATTGTCTGATAATCTTATCAATCTTTAGCATAAAGCATATATTATATTTAAAAATCAAAAAAAATCAATATTACGATGCAGAGTTTCAAGACATGGTATCCACCCTAAGAGAATATTCTGGGTTGAAAAAATAAAAAAATTTATTAATATATATAAATGCTCGGCAAAAAATTTTTGAAATCAGGGAGGCAATATGACAATCA
>CBFGJQ010000101.1:0-4603 GCA_965649095.1 Caldifarciminota bacterium
AAGCCTTCTTCACATCGCCTTTCCTGAATATCTTGTCCCTTTTCTTTATTATAATGAAAAATTTCATTATATTGTATTGGAATTTTTCAAATTCCAATACTTTAAAAATACACAATTTTTCTTACAAATCACCGACGAAAAATGCAGAGCCAGGTTCCTTAACATCCTATTATATCCGGTTTAATCCCTCTGTCAACCCCGTTAGAGGCTTGCTATCCAACGAGGTCAATAACCCAGCTTCCTTCTTCTCCTGCAATCAACCCTCACCTGTTATGTTAAAGGTTATTGAATGGTGAACCCACCGATCCAGTATCGCCGAGGCCAAAACCACATCCGGAAAAATCTTCCCACTCACTATAAGCACGATTTGAGGTCAAAATTATTGAACCACCCTCATAACGTCTGGCAACAACCTTAAAAGAGATGTTTGCCGCCATCAGGAGAAGCGCCTGATAAAAGTCTTACCCTGACCCAGATAGAGTCTGTGGCAACAGACCAAATCACTACCATGATAAATCTTTAATTCACCCCGATGGCCATCGCACAGAGTCAATTCCTCGCGGGCATATAAATAGGGCGCAGAATAGCGATTCCCTTGACATAGCCGACGCCACTTTCAATCTTGCCTTTGTCTTGGCACGACGAACTACGCAGAGGCTTGGTATAAATCCATAATAGCGGGCGAAGTCAAAAAACTGGGGTTGGAAATGAGGTTTGCCATTCTCATTAAGAATGTCATCTTGAATGCGGTGATGGAGGGCGCATATCGTGGTGATAGATGTCTAACAGCCGAAAGCCGCTCCGACCAAGAATTTATAAGGGCAAGATGTGAATTATTCAACAGGCATCGCCGTCTTGACAGGGCTGGTTTTTGGAGTATAATTCTTGATGATGAGGCATTCAATCCTGAAAAAGGAGAGGCATCCCGATTTCAAGATTTTCTTTGAGAAGAGAGAGATGGTGGATGCCCTTGCGCAATTTGTTACCGATTTTGTTAACTGGGAACCACCTTTTGACCTTTATGTAATTGATGACACGATAATTATAAATATGGAATTACCGGGGGTAAAGACTGAGGACATCTTAATCTATGTTGCCCGTTATTTTATAATTGTTTCCGGGATGAAGGAGAACCCCGTCAATTTAACAGCCGGAGATAATATTATCTTTCATAACTTTGAAATCTCTTACGGTCGTTTTGAACGGCGGATTGACCTGCCGATGCCGATTGAAATGAAACGGGGTAAATACATACTGGAAAATGGAATCTTGACTATAAAATTCCCGGTAGAGAAAGAGCGAATAATTCCTATTGAAGATTGAACATAAGAGATAGTGGAGATGGAAGAAAAATCCATAGTCATTCCTGAGGAATTAGGGATTATTCCAATTAAAGGTGGAGTAATCTTCCCGGACCAGATTGTTCCCCTTATCATTCAGACTCCAAAACTGGTGAAGTTAATTGACGAGATCTTAACCACCAACAAGATTGCCGGAGCACTAACCCAGCGTAATCCAGAAATTGAAGAGCCAAAACCTGATGAATTGTATCATGTGGGCTGTGTTATTCAGATAACCAAGATGTTACGATTCCCGGATGGAACAATAAGGCTTTTAGTAAAGGGTTTAAAGAGATTCCGGGTTGAGGAGTTTATCCAGGTAGAACCCTACCTGAAGGCAAGGATTAAAATCTATACCTATGAGTATAAAAAGAATGTAGCCCTTGAGGCACTGATGCGCAATGTTGTTTCAATGTTTCAGCAACTCGTCTCTCTGGCACCATACCTTCCTGATGAACTTGGAGTGGTGGTCTTGAATATTGACAACCCTGACCACCTCGCCGATTTCGTAACGAGTTATACAAATCTTGAAATCTCTGAAAAACAGCAGATACTTGAGACTATGGATCCGAAGGACCGTTTTATGAAACTCATTCCTTTATTACAAAAGGAGATAAGCATTCTGGAACTCGGGGCAAAGATCAGGTCTCAGGTAAAGAATGAACTGGATAAAGGACAGCGCGAGTTCTATCTCCGTGAACAACTCAAGGCAATACAGAAGGAGTTAGGGGAGACCGACGAGCACACCCGAGAGATTGAAGAATTGAGGAAGAAGATTCAAGAGGCAAAGATGCCCGCGGCGGTGGAAAAGGTAGCCCAGAAGGAACTGGACAGACTTGCTAAGATACCACCCCAGGCCGCCGAATATACGGTATCAAGAACCTACTTAGACTGGTTGGTATCACTCCCCTGGTCGGTATCCACTCAGGATAATCATGACATAATCAGGGCAAAGAAGATACTGGATGAAGACCACTACAACTTAGAAAAGGTGAAGGAGCGAATCCTTGAATACCTGGCAGTAAAGAAATTGAAGCCCGACTCCAGAGGAACAATCCTCTGTTTTATTGGTCCCCCGGGTGTTGGAAAGACCTCCTTAGGAAGGTCAATTGCCCGTGCCTTAGGGAGGAAGTTTGTGCGTATCTCACTGGGGGGAATTAGGGATGAGGCAGAGATAAGGGGACACCGGCGCACCTATATTGGTGCCTTACCGGGCAGGATTATCCAGCAGATAAAGGTCTGCGGGACGAATAACCCAATCTTTATGCTTGACGAGATAGATAAAGTGGGAACCGATTTTCGCGGCGACCCCTCATCAGCCCTCCTTGAGGTCTTGGACCCAGAGCAGAATTATGCATTTAGCGACCATTATCTTGAGGTTCCATTTGACCTATCCAAGGTAATGTTCATTGCCACCGGAAATCTCATTGATCCAATAATCCCAGCCTTGAAAGACCGGATGGAGATCATTGAACTGCCCGGTTATATCCTTGAAGAGAAACTTGAGATTGCCCGTCGCTATCTCATCCCCAGGCAGATTTCAGAGAATGGTCTAAAGCCGGAGAATATAAAATTTACTGATGATGCGATTAAGACGATTATTAGTAGTTATACAAAGGAATCGGGGGTGAGGAATTTAGAGAGGGAGATCGGTTCAATCTGTCGGAAGGTTGCCCGACGTTTTGCCGAAGGGAAGAAGAAGAGCGTAGTTATAAATAGTTCTAATCTGACTGAATTCCTTGGCCCACCCAAGGTCTTCTCCGAGGTTGCTGCGCGCAAAGGCGAGGTTGGACTTGCAACTGGTCTTGCCTGGACACCAACCGGTGGAGAGATAATCTTCATTGAATCCCTCAAGGTGAAGGGAAAGAAGGGGTTAATTCTAACCGGACTCCTGGGTGATGTTATGAAGGAATCCTGTCAGGCAGCCCTCTCTTACCTGAAGACAAAACTCTCCCTCTGGAAGATTACAGAGAATATTGATGACTATGACCTCCATATTCATATTCCCTCCGGGGCAATCCCCAAAGACGGTCCATCGGCTGGACTGGCCGTTATTATGTCCCTTGCCTCCCTATTGCGAAATGAACCGATCGACCCGAAGATTGCCTTTACCGGTGAGGTCACCCTCACCGGCCGGGTCTTACCGGTCGGCGGAATAAAGGAGAAGGTGATTGCGGCAAAGAGGGCGGGTATAGAGAAGATTGTCCTGCCCGAGGAGAATAGGAAGGATTTACTGGAAATCCCCAAGCATGTTCAGAATGGACTTACCTTCTATTTCACAAAGAAGATTGACCAGGCATTAGATTTGGTCTTCAAAGCCAAGAGGGATAAAAAATGATTTTGCCCTACCTCCTCTTTTTCGCCACCCAGTGGCAGACCTCCTTAAATCCGCTGAGCGACTCGCTTACAGAACTTACCATCTATCTAAGTATTCCGCCGCAGGAACTAAAGTTTATTCTCAGTGATTCTATCTATTCTACCCGCTATGAGATTCAGTTAAAGGTCTTTGATGCCAAAAGGAACCAGATTGCTGGTGACTACTGGATACGCATTAAAGAGAAGGATACACTCAATTTTATTGACTCAGTAAAGATAAACTTCCCCAATATTGCCAGTTCGTTCAATCTGCGCATCATCGACCTCCAGGCGCAGGAGGTTCTCAATGTCTATGAGAAGATAAGACCCATAAAATTCTTAGCAAACATTCGGTATAGAATCTTTAACGATACACTACTTTTAAAGTTTACAGTAATAAATAATAAAAGGCTTGCTGACAGGATTGTAGTATCCCTGGAAAAAGAGAGGCAGGAGATTATCTTAAAGGGTGATAATTACAACGACTCCCTTATCTTTTTAACTAAAGATATTCCCGCGGGTAGATACAATACAAGGTTTACTGTGGTATCAGGGACAAAAAAAATTGATGAGGTAAATCTTCCGGTTGAGATTTCACGGCCGTTCTATCTGGATGATAAACTCTGGCACACCAGAGTAAGTCAACTTGAATATATTGCCACCCCCGGTGAACTCGCCAAACTCAAATCAGCCGTAATTGAACAGAGGGATTCTTTATGGCGGGAATTCTGGAAGAAGCACGACCCAACACCCAATACTGAATTTAACGAAAAAGAGACAGAATATTTTGAGCGTATTGATTATGCGGAAAAGAACTTCTCATTTGGTGATAAGGGCTGGCGCAGCGATCGGGGTAAAATTTATGTAAAATACGGTCCCCCTGATGAGATTCAATCCCGCCCCTATGA
>CBFGJQ010000102.1:0-4547 GCA_965649095.1 Caldifarciminota bacterium
TGTTAATCTGTATAACTGTTTGCTCTCTAAATCAAGTAGGTAAATCTCGGCGTTGCCATCTTTTGTTAGGGTGAGGACAATCTTTGTGCCATCCGGTGACCAGTCAGGTGCATAATTCAACCCCGCGTGGGTTGAGATAATCGTCAGGGTCTTTTGATTGAGGTCAAGCAAATTAAGGTTGAGGCGGTCTTTTATATAAGTAGAGTATAGAATTCTGCTACCATCCGGCGCCCAGCAGGGGAAGAGATTGAAGTTGTTGTTTTTTGTGAGTTGCGTAAAATTGTAGCCATCATAATCAATCATTGCCAGTTCCTTACCTGCCCCTGCCTGGTAGGAAAAGACGACCTTTGTAGTGGATATCCCCTTTTCACCGGTGATGGTTTCAATTATCTTATCAGAAAGGGTGTGTGCATAGTGCCTCAGTTCTCCACTTATCGGTGAAGAGAATTCACCAATCTTCTGTTTTGTTTCAAAATCAATGAGACTGATCGCGAGATTAAACTCTTTTCCTGATGCCCTTATTATCACCCCACTCTTTTTTGGATTTCCGGTTAGTGCATTTGTATCGGATAGTATTTCAAAATATAAAGAATAGTCAAGGTCAGATTTTATTATTGACTCTATATTTTTTGCCTTTGTGACAAAATCCGCTGTGCCCTGGAGATTGAATGGCTCAATGATTAAATTCGTCTTTCCGCCCGCATAATCGGTGAGCCGCAAATAGACCTCCTGGGCAGATGAGGAACTAGCTATTAAGAGCAGCAAGATAATAATCTTTTTAATCTCTTTCATACACCTCAGCCCCTCGGCACAAAAAGGGGGAATATTTTATCCCGGTAATTTTAGCGAACACAGCCATACCTTACACCTTCTCTTACTATAACCTCAAAGGTATCATTCTGTTCATTGAAATTTATCTGCCCTTCAAAACCTAATTTCTTCTTGATAATCGGTATAAGTGATTTTTTGATTTCAATACCAATGCTATTCCGTCCCAATTCACGCGCTACCTTCATTGTAGTACCGCTTCCAACAAATGGGTCCAAGACAGTCTCTCCTCCATAGGAAAAAAGCTTTATTATCCGGTATGGTAGTTCTTCTGGAAATGCGGCAATTTCTTTTTCCAGTTCTGACCCGGGTAATACATTTACCATAATATAATCAAATGGTGCATGAAATAGGGGGTGAGGTAACCATAAGGTGGACACTTTCATCTGGGACTTCTGCCATACTCATACAATTGCCGATTATCAATTTGTGATGGGTGGCCATAAGTTTTTCTACCTTGCAGTTAAAAATTCTAAATGGACCTTCAGGTAATCATCAGAGAATTCTTCGGGTAAAGGAGGAAGTTTTTTTGTCAATGCCACAGCGCGGATTGTGGATTCATTGTAAATCTCATCACCGGAGTCTTCTTCAATCCTTATATTTGAAATCACGCCATTTTTATCTACCTCAAAATAGACGATGGATTTTAATATTACATCTTTATCCCGATATGGATTATTCCAGTTCTGCCCGATTTTGTTTAATAAGATATTCAAATAATAAGAATAGGTAAATCCCCTGCCACTACCGGTATAGATCTGGGGTCTGATGTCAGGAAGTCCGTCAGGAAGCCCTTTTTTCTTTATCTCTTTCGCCTTTTTGGTCTCTTTTTTTACGCCCCTCTTCTTCTCCTCAGGTGGTTTCTTCTCTTCAATCTTCTTTTCGGGTTCCTTTATGATTGGTGGCTCTGTGGGTGGTTCAGGAATTCCTGCGACCTTTGGCTGGGGCAGAGGGGCAAGGCTCACTTTATAGACCTCCATCCTTGGGATTGACTTGAATGTATTCCTTGAAGAAATAGCGATGGTGCCGAAGAGTAAAAAATGGAGAAGAATAGAGAGTAAAGTGAAGCGGTTCAATTTGAAATCCCCCTTATTCCCCCTTTGTTAAAGGGGGATAAATGAACATTGCAAACTTAAAAATAGTCTGCTTCAAATTAAATTTCATTCTTCCTGTGGTATCTCCGCAACCAGTCCCAAATCCTTTACTCCTGCCTTTCTCATTCTGCCAATGACTTCAATTACAAATCCATAGTCAATATTTTTGTCGGCGCGGAGATAAACTGTAACACCGGGGGGTTTTTTTTCAAAAATCTTTTTTAATTTTAATTCAAAATCTCTTAAATTAACCGGCTCACTTTCAATGAATAATTGTTTATTCTCTTTTATAGAAACTGTAATCCCTTCTTCATCATGGGGTAAAGAGGCATCGGTTCGCGGCAGATTAACATCTATCCCCGGGGTCATCATCGGCGCAGTGATAATAAATACTACAAGCACGGTCAGTGCCACATCGACAAGGTTGGTGACATTCAAATCCTGGATTAAGCCGTTGTTTTTGTTGTTTCTCATAGTGGTTTGGCAGATGTTTCTACCAATTCTTTTTTCATTTTGGCAAAGACTTCACTGATGAAGTTATCAAGTTGAGAGTCCAGTTTTATTATTCTGTTTCGCAACAGATTGTTAAAGATTAAAGCCGGAATTGCAACAAGGAGCCCATAAACAGTTGTGATTAGCGCATCAGAAATTCCTGGTGCAACGACCGTGATATGGGCGGAGCCACGGGCGCGAATCTGTAAAAATGATTCCATTATGCCCCAGACTGTTCCTAAAAGTCCCAAAAATGGGCTTGCCGTAACTATCGTGCCAAGGATTGGTAGACCCGATTCAAGGGCATCTATTTCCATCGCCCTTGTTCGGTCCATTGATAATTTAATATTATCTGCAAGTTGTAGCATATCAGGATTGCCCGCAAAATTTAACGATTTAAATTCGTCAATTCCGCTCTTTAAAATCTTGCCGTATGGATTATCCAGCAGTAAGTGTCCAAGATTTTCCATCTCCTTTATATTCTTATGGAATTGATAACTCATCAAAAATGCCCGGCTCCGCTTATTGGTGGAAGCAAGCTCATATAATTTTTTAAAAAACAATGCCCAGGACCAGATTGAAAATACAATCAAAATAATCATAATAATCTGGGCAGCAAGACTGGATTCAAGGAACACACGGAAGATATTCACTTCTTCAACCTCTCTTTCGCCAATGATGCCTCAGGGGCATTGGGAAATTCTTGAATTACTTTTTCGAAATATCTCCTTGCCGTCTTTGTATCCTTTGCTTCTTCATAGATAATGCCAATCTTATAAAGGGCAGTTGGCCGTTTATTGCTCTGTGGATACTTGTTTATTAATTCGTTGAATGTATCAACTGCCTCCTGCCGTTTGCCAAGGGAATAGTAACACTCTCCAATCCAGTACAGGGCATTATCCGAGAGTGGTGAATCAGGGGCAACCTTCAAATAAGAGCGGAATCCTGTAATTGCTTCATTATAATTACCTTTCACATAGTTCAGATATGCAGATTCATAAATCATCCTTGCCTCGGGACTTACTGAAGAGACATCTTCAGAATCGCTTACTGCCCTCTTGCCTCTGGATAATTTTTCATTTATCTGAGTCAACTGGGATTCGGACTCGCTCAATCTTGTATTTAACATTTCAATCTTCTCTGCGAGCTCCTCTGATTTTGTATAATAATCAGTGCGGAGTTGGGAGAGCTCTTTTGATTGATGCTGAAGGATGCTATCAAATTTTGTTGTATAATACCTTAGACTATCCATCTGCCAGTTGAAATTATTGAATCGGGTGCGATTGAAACAACCGAGACCAAAGAGAAATATAAGGGGGATAAGGGGGTATAATGGGTTAATAAGGGGTATGAGGGGTAAAAATTCTGACCTTCCCTGATAACCCTTTATCTCCCTTGTCACCCCTTGATTAGCCTTATATTTCATTTTATTATCACAAATTCACAACGCCGATTTTTTTCCAAGACCTTCTGGTCTAATGGTCTTTCTTCACCATAACTTACTGTGGAGAGTCTATCTGGTGTAATGCCTAACATAGTAAGATAGTCCCTTGCGGATTTTGCCCTGCGCTCACCCAATGCCATATTATATTCAGCAGTTCCAATCTCACAGCAGTGCCCTTCAATAGTTACCTTTACCTCAGGATATAATTTTAGCATCTCGGCATTTTTCTTTAAAACTTCGGCCGCATCCTGGCGGATATCGGATTTGTCAAAGTCAAAGAATATCCGCTCTAAGAGAAGCGGTGGTTTTGTCTCAACAATAGTCGTCTCCTCCTCAGGCACGACTGCGGTTGTCTCCTCAGGAACAACCGGCTCAACTGGTTTGACCACCTGCTTCTTCGGGCAGCCAAAGAATACAACCGCAACCAGAAGAATGGGTATTGTTAGTTTAAGATAGCGCATAATACCTCCTTTTATATTTTCAATTATATCAAAAGTATGGGTAAAGTCAAGGAAAATCGGATTCTCTCAGTTAAACTGGACGCTCCAAAACATCATCAGGGGCTAAAACCCCTGAAACCTCACCCTCGGGAGGAGGGCTTCCCAGCCCCGATTTGTAATCGCGATTTAACTCCAGAGATAAAAAGGAGTGGCTCATGACCAGAAAGTGTGGTAAACTTGAAAGGCATC
>CBFGJQ010000103.1:0-4537 GCA_965649095.1 Caldifarciminota bacterium
AATTTCCCTTTAAATTTATCAGTATGATAAAGGAGTTGTATCCACAATTAAACTGCGATATAAAAAGGGCAAATGAAGCCTGGCTTGGTATCGCAGAAAGATTAGGGGAATTTGTTGACCCAAGAAAATGGCTTGAAGAGGAGGGTTTTGTTGAAATTATACAACCGAAGGAAGAGAAAAAGAAAGAAGTTACAATTGACCAGGTATTCTCAGAGATCAAAGAGATATTAAAAGGAATTGATATAGCACCAAAACCAGCTGAAGAGGTTGACTACAAAAAATTATACTTTGAATTAAAAGAGAAGTATGACCAACTTTTAAGATTTGTAGAAGAACTTAAAGGATTGGTTGGAGATTCATCTCCGCAGAAATAGATTCAATAATAGAGTCAAGAAGAAAGAGATGATAATACTGGTTACCACCGGGAAATAAAAGGCAAAGTTATCCCTCTTGATCAGAATGTCCCCGGGAAGTTTGAAGATGGGGATTTTGGGAAAGATCAAAAATAAAAGACCGGAAAGGATAAATATCAAACCAACTATTATAAAGAATTTAGCAAGATTTTGCATTGGTTATGACTTATCAGAACTAATAGCCCCTCCCTTATTCTCTTTCTTTAGGGCCGGCCTCTCTTCTGGTTTCTGTAGTTTCTCTTTCCTCTCCTCCTTTGGCAGACTCTCTTTCTTATAATCAGTAATATAAAAACCACTTCCCTTAAAGATTAAGCCAATACCTCCGGAGATTAATCGCCTTGCCTTACTACTACATTTAGGACAGACTGCGACCGGGAAGTCAGTTATTTTCTGAAATTCTTCAAAGTGAAATTGACAGTTGAGACATTCGTACTCGTAGGTAGGCATTTTACCAGATGGTTATTGGGTTGGGGTTAGGAAGCTTGTTTGGCCTCTCAACCCCAACCCTTAAACTATTTTTTAATACTCTCCTCCATATCCACCCGGAGGACCGGCTGGGGTCTTCTCTTCTTCCGGTTTTTCAGTAACGACTGCCTCCGTTGTAACCAAAAGTGCCGCAATGCTCGCTGCATTCTGAAGGGCTGTCCGCACAACCTTGGTTGGGTCAATAATTCCCGCCTCAACCATATCTTCAAACTTCTCAGTCATAACATTGAATCCAACATTCGTCTTCTCTTTCTTTATCTGGTCAACAACCACTGAGCCCTCTTTTCCGGCATTTATCGCAAGTTGCCTTGCCGGCTCTTCCAGTGCCTTCTTTACAATCTCCACACCAATCTGCTGGTCTCCACCGAGATTTAACTTCTCTAAATCGGGGAGGCACCGAATATAGGCAACACCACCACCCGGGACAATACCCTCTTCTACCGCCGCCCTTGTGGCATGGAGTGCATCCTCCACCCTTGCCTTCTTCTCCTTCATCTCAACCTCAGTTGCAGCACCAACATTCAATACCGCAACACCACCAGCAAGTTTTGCCAGCCTCTCCTGAAGTTTTTCTTTATCATAATCCGACTTTGTCTCCTGAATTTCATTCTTTATCTGGGTAATTCTCGCCTGGATATCGGACTTTTTCCCAGCCCCTTCTACAATTGTTGTATTCTCCTTATCCACGACAATCCTCTTTGCCTGTCCCAGGTCTGACATCTGGACATTCTCAAGTTTAATACCGATATCCTCGGAAATTAGTTTACCACCGGTCAGAATTGCAATATCTTCGAGCATCGCCCTTCTTCTATCACCATAACCCGGTGCCTTCACGGCACAGCACTGGAGCGTTCCCCTGATTTTGTTTACCACCAGTGTCGCCAGGGCCTCACCCTCAACCTCCTCAGCAACAATGAGAATCGGCTTTCCTTTCTGCGCCACTTTTTCTAAGATTGGAAGAAGGTCTTTCATTGCACTTATCTTCTTTTCGTATAATAAAATATAGGCATCTTCTAAAACACATTCCATACGGTCAGGATTGGTGATAAAATATGGCGAAAGATAACCACGATCAAACTGCATACCCTCAACCACATCAACCGTGGTCTCCATCCCTTTTGCCTCTTCTACCGTAATCACCCCGTCTTTACCCACCTTCTCCATTGCATCCGCAATACGATTACCAATCATCTCATCGTTATTGGCAGAGATTGTCGCAACCTGGAAGATTTCGGTTCTACCCTTCACTTGCGTTGATAGTTTCTTTAAGGACTCAACCACAGTCTCCACTGCCTTATCAATACCCTTTTTTACCTCCATTGCATTTGCCCCCGCCGCCACCGTCTTTAACCCTTCGCGGTATATCGCCTCAGCGAGAATTGTTGCAGTGGTTGTTCCATCACCGGCGACATCGGAGGTCTTGGAGGCAACCTCTTTTACCATCTGGGCACCAACATTCTCAAATTTATCTTCAAGGTCAATCTCTTTCGCAACCGTTACACCGTCCTTCGTAATTGTTGGTGCACCAAATTTTTTCTCCAGGATTACATTACGCCCTTTCGGACCTAATGTAACCTTAACCGCATTTGATAATATCTGAACACCTTTTAATATTGACCTTCTTGCCTCTTCATTAAATTTGATAATCTTTCCTGCCATGGTTCACTCCTTTTTATTTCTCTTTCTCAACAATTCCCAGGACATCATCCTCTCGGATAATCAGGTATTCCTTATCTTCTATCTTTACCTCGGTTCCCGCGTACTTTCCAAAGAGAATAATATCACCCTTCTTCACATCCATCGCAATCCGATTGCCTTTCTCATCCTTTTTCCCATCCCCGACCTCTATTACCTTCCCCTGCTGGGGTTTTTCCTTTGCGGTGTCGGGAATAATTATACCACCCTTCTTTACCTCTTCTTCAATTCTTTCCACAAGAATATGGTCATGAAGTGGCTTTATTCTCATAGAACCTCCTTTTTACTATGCAAAACCACAGCCTAAAAGGATAACGGTGGAGATATTATCTGGGCGAAACCCGACTTGAACGGGTGGCCTTCTGCTTGTAAGGCAGACGCTCTCACCATCTGAGCTATTCGCCCTTTAGACAAAAGATTATATCCAAAAGTTTAGCAAAGTCAATATTTGACTTTTTCAAAAAATTGAGT
Source organism: Caldifarciminota bacterium (assembly GCA_965649095.1). Classification (GTDB taxonomy): domain Bacteria; phylum Hydrothermota; class Tepidihabitantia; order SM23-42; family JAOAFX01; genus JBDRWI01. Next base: position 3,066 of record CBFGJQ010000103.1, read on the forward strand.
ATAATTAAGATGGCTCTGTTAGAACCTCTGTATCTGTAGGTAAATGCCCGTACTCCCTCCTACGGGTTTAAAGATACAGATGGTAATCTAACAGGGCCACATTATTTTGATGAGAGAACTTAAAAAGGCGGGGGAAAGGCTAAAGAGGACAAAATTAAGGGACAATAAAGGGCGAAAAAGGCAAAACGGGGGATGGGAGCAAAGGGGTAGACCTTTAGACTGACACCCTTGCGGTGCTAATAATAACCAGGAATGGTTGTTTGTTTTAGGAGGGGGTAGCTGGTATGGTATTGGAGTTTGAAGAATTCCAATACCCGCTAAGGTGGCGAGTCTATCTTACTCCCTGGATTGTTATGTATAGATTTATGACACTAACACTCAGGGTAACAAATTGTAGAACTGCTCCCCAGTTTATTGAAAATCTTCTGCCGATGTATATCCAGTCTCCTGCCTTCAATTCAAAATTTTCTTTCTCTTTACCCTTTTTAAGAATCTCCTCAAGATTCACAATAAAAACTTTAACACCCTCATTTGTATTACGCACAACCTTTACATTCTTTAAATTTGCCCTCTCATTTGGACCACCGGCAAGTGCTACATAATCACTGATCCGTAGCCCGCGTTGATATTCAACAGTCCCGGGCCGAATCACCTCGCCATATACCGCCACCGTGGAAACGGTTGGTCCTTTAAGGATTACCGAGACCAGGGGACGAACGAAGTATCTCTTAAGACGGTCGGCAATTGTATCCGCAACCTGGGCGGTGGTGAGTCCGGCAACACGGATATCGCCAACTAAAGGGAAGGTGATATTGCCATTATGCATAACAAGGAGGTCGCGTGAGAGTCCCTCTTCGCCAAGAATTACAATCTCCAAGACATCACCGGGCTCAATCTGGTAGTCTGAGGAGTCTGGGGATATAAGAAAGAGAATGGTGACAAAGGGAACCATAAAGAGATTATACCCATAAATAATGGAATGTCAAGCAGGCGGTTTAAATCAAAAATAATCTTACCCCAAATACTTGAAAAACATCCATCAAGGGATGAAGTCCCCTTGAAAAAAACCCTTTCGGACCAGAATAATCCGCTACACCGCAGAGCAAACTCTCCCATCCGGATTGACCGCACCTGTGCGGTTATGACACCACAAGTGGTGTCAATCCAATAGTTGGTAGTCCCTATTTTATTTCATTGGTCTGATGATAATGACTAAGTGCTAAATTGCAAAACAGCCCTCTTACCTTTTGCCAAATTTCTATGTGGGTATCAAATGGATTAGGATATCCTTTTCTTTATCAACCCAATCAATTAATGTTACCGTTTTTCCAAAACCTCACCTATGAGTCGTATGGTAGATTGTAGTTGCCTGATTTATCAGGCATAATTAAAATGCCCAACCCGGATTATTCATACTATTTTTGACAAATTCCGGGCAAATGCAATCCGGAAGCGGTTTTACACCATTCTTT
>CBFGJQ010000104.1:0-4472 GCA_965649095.1 Caldifarciminota bacterium
TTTTTATTCCGTTTTTTGGAAAAACTTACCTTTTACGAATTTTTGAAATTCCTATTACCTTCAAAAAGTGCCAGATAACCAATTATGAGACAAGCCTCTTAAGGGCTTCTAATGCCGCAGAGCATGCCTTCTTTCTTATAGATTCCCTTACGCCCTTGAAGATATATCTATTAATGATAGTCCGGTGCCTATCCGCAACCGAGATATAGACCAGGCCGACCGGCTTTTCCTTTGTGCCACCGGTTGGTCCGGCAATCCCGGTGATACCAATACCAATATCACTCCCCAATCTTCTCCTGACACCCTGTGCCATCTCCCGGGCAGTCTCTCTACTTACCGCCCCGAATTTTTTTAATGTATGATTCTTTACTCCTACAATCTTGTCTTTAACCTCATTTGAATAGGCGATAATCCCACCCTTAAAATACTTTGAACTACCAGAAAGGCTTGTAATGATTGAGCCTAACATCCCGCCGGTGCAGGATTCGCAAACCGCGAGCGTCAGATTCTCTTTTATCAATTTCCTTGCGATTTCTCTTAAAATTTTTTTCATATTTCTTTTAGAAATTTAACAAAGACTTAAGAATTAACACAATTATAAGGGTATATAGACCGGCACCTATATCATCAAGCATCACACCCCAGCCCCCGGGTAGCCTTTCTAATCTTCTTAAGGGAAATGGCTTTAATACATCAAAGATTCTGAAGAAGAGAAATGCCACTGCCAGCGGTAAAACTTTCTTGGTAGTAAAAAAGAGTGGTAGAAGAAAACCGGCATACTCATCAATCACAATCTTTTTAGGGTCCTTACCCCATCTTTCTGTCAAATCATTGGAGATTACAAGACCCAAAATTAGAAGGGCGAAGGTAAGCATAAGATAGACAAATCTGTAATTGGGTAATAGCATATACCACACTAATACACTTATCGCACAGGAGAAGGATGCGGGGGCAACCTGAATATAACCCAGCCCAAAACCAGTCGCCAGGAGAATATATATACTATTTTTTATCTTCTTCTCTTCGGAAACTTTGTTTCCCAATCAACAACCAGGGCGCAGACAACAAAGGTTGTTGCATAGGTTCCAAAGATAAATCCCACAATCAGGGTAAAGGCAAAATCGGCAATAACTGGACCGCCAAGGAATAGAAAGCACAGGAGGGTGAAGATTACTGCTGAACCGGTAAGGATTGTCCGGGAAAAGCACTCATTGATACTTGTATTCACCAACTCAATAAAGGAAACCCCCTTCAATTTTTTCCTATTCTCGCGCACCCGGTCCGAGATGACGATCGTATCATTTATTGAATAACCAATTATTGTCAAAAGGGCACCAACAATGGGAATCGTAAACTCCCGATTGGTAAGAATGAGGGCACCGATTGCAACCAGGACGGTGTGGATGAGCGAAAATGCCGAACAGACTCCGAACCGATAGTCAAACCTGAACCAGATATATATTCCCATCAGGATTAGCGCAATAATTACCGCAATGATTGTATCACGGGTGAGTTCTTTACTTATCTTAGGTTCAACCGTCTCCTTTGCCCTCAAATCTATTGGATTTTCGGGGAAGCGCTTGCTTAACTGGGCTATGACCTCACTGGCAAACTTCTCCGGGTCCCTCTTTTCTACCGAGCGAATCACAAACTCGTTTGTCCCGGACAATTTCTGAATAGACGCCTGCGCCTGTCCAATCTCAGCAAGGGCATTACGAATCTCACTGATTTCAATATTCTTCTCAAACTTTACCCAGACCAGGGCACCCCCGGAAAAGTCAACCCCCAATTTTGGACCCTTGAAGATAAGGAGTATCAGCGATATAATAATAATAATTCCTGAGAAGATATAACCGTATCTTCTCCAGCCCATAAAATTCAAGTTCGGATTCTTGATGAGTTCCATAATTATATCCTCAACTTTGTTATCTCAAATTTCAATGTGAAGTAATCCAGGATTGCCTTTGTGACAAAGACCGCACAGATGAGGTTTGCCACAAGTCCGATAATTAAGGTGAGGGCAAAGCCACGAATCGGACCGGTGCCAAAGAAATAAAGAACAATACCGGTTATTATCGTTGTGACATTGGAATCAAATATCGCAAGCCAGGCACGATTAAATCCCTGGTCAATTGCGGTGCGCACGGTCTTGCCCAGATGCAGCTCTTCTCTTATTCGCTCAAAGATCAGAATATTTGCATCCACCGACATTGCAATCGTCAATGCGATACCGGCGATACCGGGAACGGTAAGGGTTCCACCAAATGCGGAAAGGACTCCGATAAGTAAAAGGACATTCAAAAAGAGGGCAAAGTTTGCCACCAGTCCGGTCAGGGAGTAATAGACAAGCATAAAGAGGATAACAAATGCGGCACCGATGATAGATGCCCTTATCCCCATAGTAATGGAATCTTTTCCCAGTGATGGTCCAACTGACCTCTCTTCAATAACCTTTAGTGGTGCCGGAAGTGCGCCCGCCCTTAGAACGATTGCCAAATCCCTTGCCTCTTCAGCCCTGAAATTGCCACTTATCATCGCCCTTCCCTGGGGAATTCTCTCCCTGATGTATGGGGCTGACTGGACAATATTATCAAGGACAATCGCCAGCCTCTTTCCGATATTCTTGCCTGTGATTGTCGCAAATCGCCTTGCCGCATCCCTTTTAAATTCCAACTCTACAACCCAGGCACCGGTGTATTGCAGTTCTACTCCCTGATATGGGGTATGCGTAGCATCCTTTATTGTCTCACCGGTCATCTCGGGCTCCTTCTTTAGAAGGTAAATCCGCTTTACCTCTTTACCCCGATAGGGCTCTTTCGGTCCAAAGAGGAATTCAAGCCCCTCAGGAATTACCTCCTTTGCCTCCTTTAAATATGCTACAACCGAATCCTCATCCCGCACATCTATTCCCATATCGTTCTCAACTGCCATAAGATAAGAAGAGAATGGCTCACTGAAGGTAAGTGTATCACCCTTCTGCAAAAACTTATCTATGTTCTTTATAACCTCCTGAATCCGGTCATCCGCAACGAGTTTAAATTCAAGATGGGCAATCCGCTGGATCAAACTCAATGCCCGCTCCCGGTCAACACCGGGTAGTTGAATCAAAATCCTCGCCCCAGATTGCTTTTCAATCGCAGGCTCATAGACACCAAATTCATCAATACGGTTTTTGATTATCTCAAGTGCCTGGTCACGCAACTTCTCCGGATTCTCTTTAATTCCAGTAGTATCAACCTCCAAAAGTAGATGCATACCACCCTTGAGGTCAAGTCCGAGATGGATTGCCCGATGAAGCAGGCTACTCTCTTCTTCTTTTGATAGTTCCCTGGCAGTATGGAGTTTAACACTGGGATAGACGGTGTAGATTGCAACAACCAAAAGAATGATTACAATGCCAATCCTGAGACCAATATTTCTCATCCTGCTCCTTTTATTATTCTTACCATCTCCCCAACCGCCTGGCGCAGTCCAACCAAGACTGCCCGGGCAATGATTGCAAATCCGATTGAATAACCGGTTATCTCTTTTATCTCTAATAGAGGATAGATATTTTTGTAGTCAAGGGCATGTCCAGCATGAACCAAAAGCCCCTCATTCCTTGCTGCCTTTACCGCCCGGCAGATTTTATTCAGTTCCCTTTTATGATTAACACCTGCCTTTGCATATTCATTGGTATTTATCTCAACATACTGGGCACCAACCCTCACTGCCTCTTTGATCTGGATAGTATCCGGGTCAATAAATATCCCGACCCTCATTCCACCTTCTTTTATTCTTTTTATATAATCAGCAATATCAAACTTGATTTTTGTGAGATCCAATCCACCCTGGGTTGTGACCTCACCTGGTGATTCAGGAACCAATGTAATACGGTCGGGTTTGATTGAACTTGCTATCTGAAGCATCTCATCGGTTGCCGCCATTTCAAGGTTCAGTTCAGTCTTAATTATCTCCCTTAATAGACGCAAATCCCTTTCTTTGATATGCCTTCTATCACCCCTTAAATGGACGGTGATACCATCTGCCCCGCCCAGTTCCGCTTCAACCGCCGCAAAGACAGGGTCCGGGATGCTTTCTTTGCGTGCCTCGCGCAATGTCGCGATATGGTCAATATTAACAGAGAGTTCCATTGGCAATTATATTCAAAACCACTAAGATGTCAACTGGGCGATTTAAATCAAAAATAATCTTACCGAAATTGGGTTATTTAGTGAAGATACAGCAAGGGAATTCTCCCCTTGAAAACCCCTGAAATCCCCCTTTGCAAAAGGGGGAATTATTATCCCTTCTGGATTGACTGCCCTTGGGCGGTTATAATACCACCAGTGGTGTCAATCCGATGTCATCCAACATTGCTACCGCCTATAATCGGGTCTTAAAATCGCCTGATGTTTTAGTGATTATGGGAGAATGGCGGCGAGTAGATTAAGTTATTTCTTATCTCTATTCCGGAAAGAATCAATTTTATC
>CBFGJQ010000105.1:0-4464 GCA_965649095.1 Caldifarciminota bacterium
TGTATCCTCTCCCTTTTCAAGGGAGAGGGGAGGGTGAGGGTTGGGGTTTCAGGGGCTTTAGCCCCTGATGGTAAGAGCTATTCTCTGACCGAAGCGGTTTAGTTTTTTCTAAATAAAATCGGCTTTATTAAGGGCTAATCCCGGTCTAAGATGTTGGTTATCTCCCTCGCATATCTCCGCACCAAATCTTTATTTGCCGGAGGGACCTTGGCATAAACTGTATCAAGTTCACCGAATGTTTTGGTCATTGACTTCATTGCCTCAAGAGACTGTTTTAAGATATTCTTCTCCATCTCGGAGACCTTTGGGTCATTTAACCTTGCCTCCATCTGCTTTATCTCGGCTTCGTTTTTTTTCATCTCCTGTTTTAGAGAATCGAAAATGATTGCGGTATAAGCAAACATTGTCTTTCCATAGGCCGGCCAGAATTCGTTCCAGCCCATCCCCGCGGCATGCAACTTCGCGTCAAGCCCAGCAATCTCTTTATTTAATAAACCAATTGCCTGATACGCAGAAATCAAATCCCCGGGCTCTCCTTTAAGATAAACCTCTTTCCCTTCTTTTTCAACCGCTTCAATAAAGATGGGTAATACCTTGATGAAACGCTGTATCTCACCTTCTGTAAGCGGACCATAGGCAATATCTATTCGCCCTGGCTGTCCGGTTGTTGTAGGTGGCGGTGGTGCCCCACACCTGATAAAGAAGAGAGATAAGAATAAAGATGCAAAAAGGACCTGTCTCATTTTACCTCCTTATCTTTAATTATATAAAATTTAATCTTGCAGTCAATGGGCTTGTGCAGAGTTTCAAGAGATGGTATCCACCCTAAGGGAATATTCTGGAGAAGTAATATTACAATTATTTTAATCTATTACCGCGTATTTTAGATTCTTGAAAAGGCAAAATACTTTAATATAATAATATAAATGGCAACTCTTATCACAACAATTTTTGTTATAGGATCGTTACTCAATCCATTTCTTGACCAATTGCTTGATAGAATCCGTTCTGCAAGAATGGTTGGCACCGATTCCTTGTGGAAATTATATATTGAAAACCTGAAGAATGAACAGCAGTTTTCTGAGCACACAGAACAGCTGGGCGGATTAACCAGAATAAAAGATTATGAGATAAAGTTTGTAAATGAGGAATTATCTGAGGCTGAATTCTGTTACTGGATTGGGTATGAATTTTCCCGTGATATTATGCCAATGGAATCTGAATGGTTTTTAAACAAATCGGAATCGCTTGGTTTTGTTTGTGCAGAGATGTATTTAATGCCCGCATCAAACTATGAGACAGAGTGGAATAATTATCTTCACTATAATGAGGATTTATCTGAACCATATCTCAAATATTATGAAGATAAATGGCGTGAGAGTTTGAAAAAATTTATTGCCCTCTCTAAAGATAGCATTGCGGTTGAAAAGGTATACCTGCAACTTACCTGTATTTATTCGCCATTTAGAACACCGCAGTTTATCAATGAATTTGCACCGGTAGCGATAAAGAATTTGGAAGATTTTATAAAAGAACATTCAAGAAGCAGTTTCGTTGAGGAGGCATATACACGATTAGTCTGGTGGTTGAGCGAAACAGAACGATTTGAAAAATTAAAAAAGGCGTGTTTGAATTTTTTAAAGAAATATTCATCATCTACCAAACAGAACTATATGAAGATGTGGCTTGGGATAAGTTATTTAGAAATGGGGGATACCTTGAATGCCAAGAAGATTCTTATGTCGGTAAGAACTGATTCATTGCCACAATCGGTATATCCGGGCTGGATGAAAGATTATATTATTGAATTATATAAAAATAAACTATTTGAGCTTAAAAAATAACTATGAATCCTGTTCGGAACATCGCCTGAACCCACCACAAACCTGGCGGACAATAGTGTAAAAACATTTGTGGGATTCCTTTAGGCTAAGTTTATCAAAATAGTATGAATAACCCCGGTTAGAATGCTAAAATGCTAATATGTTAGTAAAACGTGAAGGTATCTGCTCTAATATTATGTTTTACATTTTGATTTATTTCTAATATTCCCATATTTTAAAACAATCTTTATAACTTGCCTTTTTGTATTCATCTTTTTCTAAAACAATTTCGTGCCACCAAAGAGGGAAACTTACATCTTCTGCATTTCTGTGTGTTTGTAGCCATCTTTTTTCGCCTTTAGCAATTTCATTTATCCATTTTTGAGAGGAGTGTATAATCAATTCAAACCGTTTTATATCTTTGATATTTATGCGTAATGGTTTAACTGATTTGATTTCTGTGCTTGAAAAATCCCTTCGGGAATTTTAGGGTAGACAGGTATATAATCCAAGAGTTCACAAGCAATATGGATAACAAAGTCTCGTTTTAGAATTAGGGTATTATTTATGCTGTCTAATTGCATTTTTATCACGCGGTCACCAGGATAATAATTGGAAGAAATGTCATAAAGAAAGTAAATCTTTAAACTTTTAAGATGCTCTCTAAACCAACCGTGTATTATGCTATCCGGCACAATTGCAATTATGCTGTCTCCGTGGATAAAAGCACGTTCCACCATTCCTTCGTTGGGCTGAATTGCGCAGAAATCTGTGATGTATCTTGTCCATATCTTTTCGATAATGAAAAATTTCATTATATTGAATGTTTCTTAAACATATAAAGCCTCTTTTAAACTCCTATTTAATTTTTCCTTTATAAAATTCGTCTTCCGCCCGCATCGGTTGCTTTCTCTACTTCCGGATAGATCAGGTCAATTTGCTCCTGGATTGCGATGGTCTTTTGCAGGGCGGTGACAATTTTGCAGTAGTATTTTATATCCTCAAGCGATAATTCCCAACCTTTTCTGTCTTTCAGCCATTTTTCACACACCTGATAACCGCCAATTTGATATTGCCAGATTTCTTTTTTAATGTCTTCAAAATGTTGATCTCTGTTAATAAATACTCTACCATTTTCGTATTTTACTCTTTCTACATTATTTTTATCCTTGCCTTGAAATTTTGTTAGAGATGGTTCGCGTTCCTGTGATTTGAGTAAATGTAAATAAACCAACCTCTCACCCAGTTCTGCCATCCTGCAGAAAAGTCTGTAATCCTCAGTAAATGGAATCCTGGGGAAATCAATCTTCAAAAACTCAGCGTATTGATTGCGATAGTTGTTTGAATATAAAACAGCATAAATGTAGTAAAAAATCTGTTCGGGTGTTGGCTGCTTTTTATATTTCTCTGCCAGCATTTCAAGTAAATTGGATGACAGGTTTGGTTTTCTGATTGTATATTCTCCTTCGGGTTCAAACATCAATACGACACTACCTGAAGTTTTTTCCTTCGCGGGCATTTTCTTTAGATATATATAAAGCGGAAAAAGGTAATTTATATCAAGCGATGTGATCGCGGTAGCACCAGCGATGATTTTATCTGTTACAAAAGAATACCTCCAAGATTCTGGACTCCGCGAACGACGAATGGTAATCAACCCTAAATTTTTTTGCAACATATGATACATTGTATCGAAAAGAGGTCTTTCAACAACTATATCAGTATAATAAATATACCTTTTATCAAAAGGACGATATAAGATTTCTTGAAAATATTTATCCCAATTTTCATCTTTAGCAAGCATTTCGCGTGATTTTTTAAGATTAAAAGTGCTTGTGTCCTTTAATTTAAATGTCTGCTTGATGATCTCATCTGGTATTGATAGATTTCTGAACATCGCAATTCGTCTTTTTAAAACATTTTTATCGAAATCAATGGCGAATTTATCTCTGGCTGTTACAATGCCCACACTATTCACCGGAAAGATATCAGTCATTTTCCAGTAATTTTCATATATCTTTCTCCCTTTTTCTTTCCTGGAAACAAAGAAATAATAAGGACTCTTTGGATTAAGTTTTTTCCATCTTACTGTATTTATCTGATTTTTCAAAAGCCATTCATATTTTACTTCTCGCAATCCCCAAATTTCAGAATGATAAATCTGATTTTTCTGATTTGTTCTTTTCATTTTTATAAACAATGCTATCGCAACCCCCTGTTGAATATCAAAGACATTCTCATCCTTTGAACCATCAGGGCACCGTTCTTTCTTCAGGCTGTTGCCGTGGAGGTCAAGTATGTAGATTTCATTGAAGGTAGCCATTAAGGATTGTCGCATTCCCCGGAAAGTTGGGTTATCAAGATAACTGTGGTTTGTGATGAAACCTAATACCCCCTCGCCGGCCTGATTTATTTTCCATTGCGCAAACCGGATGAATTTGACATAATCATCTTGGAGCCACAATTTCTTTTCTTTTAATGGTTTGTTATCAACCTTATAGTAGCTCTGGATACCATTCCAATCTTCTTTCAGGAAGTTTACCATTTCTGGCTTCATATTTGCGGATATGCCAGAATAAGGCGGGTTGCCGAGGATAACCAGAATCGGTGTTTCTTTTTTGACAATACCTGCCAGGTGGGA
>CBFGJQ010000106.1:0-4445 GCA_965649095.1 Caldifarciminota bacterium
GTATCTTGTCCATCTTTTTCCTATATTGATTATTTTGCTTTTATATTAATGAAAAATTTCATTATATTGTATAGGAATTTTTCAAATTCCAATCCTTTAAAATTGATTCTTCCCGGAATAGAGATTAATCTCCTCATCGCCATTCTCCCATAATCATCTGGAGCATCAGGCGATTTTAAAACCCGATTATGAGTAGTTTCCCTTGCGCAGGTAAATCCAGTTCAATATCACCCCTGACCGGATTCTTTAAAAGTCTTATCTTTAAAGAGGATAAAGGAGAAAAAACCTTCTTCTATTCCTTCACCATAAAACTCATAAATCTCCAGGACCAGTATCCTCATCTGCCACATTTTTCAACCTCATATAATTAACCCCAAATCAACATCTCTATATATTCATCGCGGTTAGGAAACTGCTCCTCCAAAAGAATTTTGATACACCATCAACCAACTATTACAGATTCCTCTGGATAGACAAATTCTCTGGGTTTTGTCCTTATAAGGGTATGGCTCAAAGTCAGTGTCCCAACCCTTCCGCAGATCATCAAGAAGATAATAACAACCTTACCAAAGATAGAGAGGTCAAAGGAGAAATTGCAGAGTGGGTTTATATCTGAGCCCAGAGATAGACCAACCGTTCCAAATGCAGAAAGGCATTCAAACAACAGTTTCAACGGTGTGGCGCGTTCAATAATTAATATTACAAAAAAACATAGGAAGATTAAAAATCCCGAAGAGAAGGTTAATAAAAATGCGCGAAATATCTGCTCGTGAGGAATCCTCTTTTTCATAATTGTAATATTATTATAATTACCCCGTAAGAGCTCTTTCATCCATTCCCATAGGAGCACAATTGAGGTTGTCTTTATCCCACCACCGGTTCCGCCCGGTGAGGCACCGATGAACATAAAGACCATAATCAAAAATATTGTGGGGAGTGAGAAGAGCGAGATTTCCAGGGTATTAAAACCCGCGGTCCTCGGCGTAACTGCCTGAAAGAATGAATTGATAATCCTCTCTTTTAAGGGATACTCCTTCAGGGTTGTGCTCCCCTCGGTTAGGAAGATGAAGATTGTCCCCAGGAGGATGAGAATGCCGGTGGTCTTAAGCACAATCTTTGTGTGGAGTGTCAATCCTCTCTTTGCCCTTTTGATAAATACATAATAGATATCGGAAATGACAACGAAGCCAATTCCACCAACTATTAGCAAAATTGCACAGGTAAGAGGGACTAATGGAGAATTTGAATAAAGGGATAGATTCTCTGAGAATGTAGAAAAACCGGCATTACAGAAGGAGGAGACTGAATGAAAAATTGAATGTCCAAGTGCCACCAGGGGAGAGAATCTCCGGGAGAATTCAATATAGTATAAACCTGTGCCAATTAGTTCAACAACAACTGTGATTCGTAAAACCCGCCAGGCAAAACGCATAAGATTTTCGTAATTGAGCAGATTCAAGGACTCCTTGAATAGTATCCGTTCGTGGAGAGAAATCTTTTTACCCAAAAAGTAAAAGAAGGTGGTGGATAGCGTCATATAACCGAGGCCACCGATTTGAATCAAAATCAAAATAATAAACTTACCCCAGAGTGTGAAGTCAAGTGCCGTATTCTTTACAATCAATCCGGTTACACATAAGGCTGAGGTAGCAGTAAAGAGGGCATCAATGAAGGAAATCCCATGGGTGGTGGCAAAGGGCAGGGAAAAGAGGATTGTGCCAATTAAAATGATAATAAGATAACCAGATAATAATACGCGTGCGGAATTTATTTCCCATTTTATCTTCATTTATTTAGCTCTATTATTCAATACCGTAGATCTTAAGCCAGGGGATTCTTCCTTCAATGAAAAGATTTTCCGCCCTTATATCCTCCTTACCAAGATAACGAATTCCCAAGAAGAGGAGCGGTTTCAATCTCTTCTCTTTTGGAACAGAGTAAACCTCATAAAATCTCTCAAGGAGGAGATCATCTAAAGAGCTGACAATACCTATCCCCGGGATTTCTTTGGCAAATGCCTTCAGAAGGAGATTGTGCCGTTCGCATTCCGGACAGTTTGGATTCGGAAAGTATACCACCTGCACATTGCCATCGCCACCCTCTTCAATCGTTGCGTGGATTTTTTCATTCAAGAAGGGTATGAGGGAGTCGGGCGAAAGTCCCTGATATACCTCATCCTTTATCTTCAATGCCGGTATTGCCTCAGGCCTCTTTATGTAGGTAACACCAACCACCCCTGAATAGCCCTTAACTAGTGCGGGAAGATGATATTTCATAATGCTATCATCTATGTTATTATAGTAATATGTTAATAAAACCCGGGCCGGAAATTCGGTAATTATCCTCCGGGCAGGCAGGGTATGGAGATATTTTAAGAATGAATCTATCTTCACCCTGATGAGAGAATCCTCAGGAATAGTTGAATCAAGAGAGGTTACTCTGTTTTTTAAGATATTCTTTTCAATTCTTAATAGTCCAATGCGGCGCGACCAGTTTACATTGACCGTCCCAATCTTCTCAACGGAGATGGTGCGGTTTTTGCCATTTGTGATATTTATAAAAAGGTCATAATCCCTTATCTCGGGAAGGGATTTAATTCGGGCAATTGCCTTTCCCGGTTCAGATACCTCAAGACCTCTTATCCCGTTGAGACTTCCTCTTTCAATGACCGCGGTCAAAACTACCCTCACCCCTTTACAATCCTTTACAATATATTCGCGGGCAATGGGCCCTCCTAAATAACGGACATTTGAGCATAAAAGGGGGGCAAAACTGTCAATCCTCAATATAAACTCCGGCCCAAAGATGAATTCATTCGGTGAGAGGCAAATCGCATCAAACCCATAATCTTTAAGATTGGAAACCGCAACCGAATCAACAAATCTATTCTTACCAAATATTCCCCCTGCATCAATAAGTAGCTCGTGGGGTGTATTTTTAATATAATAGACAATCCTTGCCAGCCCTCCCTCTTCGCCAGGGCAGCCACAACCCAAAAATTCACCACCGATACCGGCCGTATAGATGATATCAATGGCAAGGATAAGGTTTATAATTATCAATTCAATCTTCCTGCAATTTTACGACCGGGCGAATCTTTTTGCTACGCCCTGTGCCAGTTGATTCGCCAATCTATTCTCTTTACGGGAGATGAGTTCAAAAGAGACGCAGGGTATCTTCTCTTTTAATATCTGGATGCGTCTGATGAGTCGCGCCATCTGCGGCGATTTGATACGGTAATTACCCATAAGTTGATTATAGACTAAGGCAGAATCTACTTTTATTAATGCGGATTGAACCCGATTCTCTTTCAGCCATTTTAAGGCATAGATAATTGCCTCATATTCGGCGATGTTATTGGTCGCCTGACCGATTGGCTTCGCTATCTTCTCAACAGGATTTAATGTATCCCTCTTATTAAATACCACAACACCAATGCCAGATGGACCAGGATTCCCCCGGGATGAACCATCAGCAAAGACAATATAATCATTACTGCCCATAAATCAGAATCCGCCCGCAATTATCACAGAGGACTAAATGGTCCTTCTGTTTCAGTTCATTTAAGGTCTGGGGGGTGAGATTGAAGAAACATCCCGTGCATACTCCGGCATCGTCTACCACACATATTGGATAGGCGCGAACCTTACTAATACGGCGATATATTGCCTTTACCTCATCTGGCAACTTCTCTATCTGGTCCTGAAATGTATATTCGACGGTCTTCTGTCTTTCGCTAAGTTCTTCACGCCTCCCCTTGAGTGCCTCAATCTCCTTTACTCTCTTATTATTCAGTTCTCGGGTCTCCTGCTCCAATTTTGTTATTAAATTCTTGAGCCTCTCCTCCTCCTCAAGGAGTTCAATCATTTCGTCTTCTATTTTATGGTTGGTATTCTTTAAATATTCTATCTCTTTCATTATTGCCCGATATTCTTCGTTTGTCTTCACGGAGTGCATCTGCTGGTTCAATCTTTCTATCTTGGAATTATTCTCAGCAATATCACCTTCTTTTACCTTGAATAATTTTTTAATTTCTATAAGGCGATTCTTGCTTTGATTTAATTGACTGTTTGCCTTATCAATCTCCCTCTGGAGTTTTGAGATGAGATTCGGTATCTCCTTTAACTCCTGCCTGTTCTTATTTATCTCCTCAGCAAGGTCCTTTATCCTCATCAGAAGTTCAAGGACCTCTTCCATTAAGACAACCTCGCACCGCCTCGGCTGTTGAGGATGGGCGGTACCCGACTTGAACGGGTGGCCTCCTGCATGTCAAGCAGACGCTCTAACCAGAACTGAGCTAACCGCCCATCTTTTAGCATAATATATTTTACTGAATTTACACCAAAAGTCAACTATCCGATTTAAATCCAAGATACATCAGGGGAGAACCCCTGAAACAAGTTCAGGGCAGGCCCTGAAACCCCCAGCGATGCTCCATCTAAGTT
>CBFGJQ010000107.1:0-4441 GCA_965649095.1 Caldifarciminota bacterium
TTTTCATCAACTCTTGCCTTCTTATTATCCTAACCGACGGATGGTTCTCAGGAATAAGAATCCTGTTATCAAGATAGAATATGATATTGGGTGGGGTGGCGGCTAAGATGTATCTTGTATTATGTTCATTAATAAAGAATTGCCCCCTCTCTCCCAATAACCCGGGGACATTTGAATGGTAAAAGATGGTATCAAGGCTGAGGGCGGTATTTATAACAAATACCAATCCCAATAGATAATAGCTCATTTTTTTAAATTTATGCAAAAATGATGCAGAAAATAAGGAAAAAAGGGGAATGAGCGGGTAGGCGAGTCTAAAATACGGGTAGTAAAACCCTAAGATTAAAAAGAAGATAACAACCGTAGTAAGTATAAAATAATCCCTTTTATCCTTTATTCGGTAAAGGATGGCGGTTAGGAAGACAAGGGGTGCAAAACGAATAATGTAGAAAAGAAACTTTAAATGGTTTATCCCCAAGAGTCTTGCATGGCGACTAAAAATACCCGCAAAGGTGAGGACTTTAACGAAGATTATAAGATATGGGAGAAATAGCATAATAGGCAGAATGATAACAAAGAGATAGCCCTTCTTTAACTGTCCGCGCCAGAAGAGACTGATTACAAAAAATATCAAGATGAGGATTGGTCCGGTATATTTTGTATAACAGGCAAGGGTAGTAAAAATACCACTGGATAAGAAATTTTTTGTTAAGTTGGTTACCAGCCCCCGATAGAAGAAGTATAGTGCAGAAAGATCGAAGAAAAGAAATGTCGCATCACTCAAGCCCGATTTGGAGAAGAAGAGGAAATATTCGGTAGAGATAAATAGGACCACTGAAGAGATTGCGACCCTTTCTGAATATAGTTCTTTCCCAAACAGAAATAAAATATAAAGTGTAAGTGCGGAGAATATTATAGAAATTAGCGGCAAAATCCAGTCCTCAATGCCTAATAATCTAAATGTCAGGGCAATTATAATTTGAAATAGAGGTGGGGTTTGAAAATTGAAGGGTTTACCTTCTATACCAAGACTACAAATCCATCTCGCCTGGAGTGCAAAGACGCCTTCATCCCAATCGATGAGGCTGAGATTTTTGAGGTTGATTAGATTTATTATTAAAAATACAAAAACAATAAGATGGATAATATATCTTTTCATAGATGGCTTTTGAGTTGGGAGGAAAGGTTCTTCCTAACTATTCCTCTCGCCAGTATAGAATTCTGCCACAGTTGGGACAGGTAACTATCTCTTCACACTTTGTTAGCATCTCAGTGGGGAGTTGCTGGAAACAGCCGAAGCAGAAGCCATTCTTAACTTCGGCTATTGCCAGTTGATAGCGTTTCTTTACCCTTTCGTAAATTTCGGCTAATTCCTTGGGAAGTATTTTGAGCAGTGAGGCGCGTTCTTTTTTAAGATTCAAAAGCCCCACCTCTTCGTCAATTACAAATCCTGCCTTCTTATATGCCTCTTTGTCGGCAATTAAATTGTCCAAATCAAAGAGTGTCTTTAGATGCATCATAATCATCTTATCCGGCATATTACTTCCTTTTTGCAAGCCCTTTTTCAATTTCACTTACCAGGGCAATAAACTCATCAGGGGTTTTAGGTTTATTGAAGAGGTTGCGCTTTGCCATCTCCTTGGCAATCTGGACAATCTTCCCCAGGGTAATTAGATACTGATTCCCGGGGTCCTGGGGAGGTGCAATAACCAAAAAGAAGAGAGATACTGGTTTCTTATCTATGGCATTAAAGTTGATGGGCCTGGTTGTTCTCCCCACGGCAATTTCCAGTTTGTTTACGGCCAGGGAACGGCAATGGGGGATTGCAATTCCTTTACCGATGCCGGTTGAACCGAGTGCCTCCCGGTTGAGTAAAGTTGTATATATCAATTCGGCATCGGTTTTGCTTTTAATCATATAGACAAGGTCCTTAAGGACATCCTCTTTTTTTGTTGACTTTAATTCAAGATTTATCCGATCCTTTGAGAGAAGACTTGTTAGGTTCATTTATCCTCCTGTATTTTAATCTCTTCTCTAAATTTAAAATTCCAAACACTCACATCCTTTCCGGGCAGGAGACACCGATGATTCCAAGGCCGGTCTGTAAGGTCTGGGCGACCTTAGAGATCAAAAAGAGCCTTGCCTGGGTGAGTTCCTTATTGTCACCCACAACCCTGTGCTTTTGATAAAAGTTATGAAAGGTGCGCGCCAAAGAGATTAGATAATGGGTTATGGAAAACGGGTCAAGTTCCTTAACTGCGTCCTCAATCGTTTCAAAAAATTTAAGGGACTGCTTTATTAAGGCAAATTCCTCGTCTTCTTTGAGAACTGATAAATCTGGCTTTTCTCTTATTACAATGCCTTTTTCATCAGCAAATTTTATAATGTTTTTAATCCTTGCGTAGGCGTATTGGACATAATAGACGGGATTTTCTTCGGATTCTTTCAAAGCCAGGTCGATATCAAAATCAAGATGCTGGGAACAGGAACGTAGCAACAGGAAGAATCGCACCACATCAACCGGGAGCTTTTCCAAAAGGTCATCAAGTTCCCAGAATACCCCTGCCCTTTTGGACATTGGAATATAACTTCCTCCTTTCTTTAACTTTACCTCCTGGACAATAATAACCCTTAGAATTTCCGATGGATAACCAAGTGCCACAAGTGCACTGGTCAGGCTCTTTACCTGACCAAGATGGTCGGGGCCCAAAATTGTAATTAACTTATCATACCCCCTTTCAATCTTATTCTGGTGGTAGGCAATATCGGGCAAGAGATAGGTATAGCGATTGTCAGAAGTCACAATCACCCTGTCTCTTGTATCACCAAATTGGGTCGTTTTTAAGAATAGGGCGTCATCTTTAATATAGGTGAACCCATTTCTTTTAAAGGCGGAGAGAATCCTTTCTACATATCCCTCTTTTCTGATTGTTGATTCTGGGATCCAGTTTTTAAAATGAACCCGGAATTCCTCAAGGGATTTTCTCTGTTTTCTTACGAAGTATTCAATTGCAAATCTCTTTATCTCCTCCGCTTCGGTGATATTTTCTTTTAAAATCTCCCGTGCCAGGTCCTTGATATATTCTCCGTGATAACCATCTTCAGGGATGATACATTCTCTACCCTGCAGTTCATTTATTCTTTGCTGGATACTCTCACCGAGCAGGTCAATTTGCCTTCCACTATCATTTATGTAGAACTCAGCATCCGCCTGGTAGCCAACATAATTCAATAACCTCACCAGTGCATCACCAAAGGCGGCGGCACGTGCATTTACAATGTTTAATGGACCGGTAGGATTGACACTTACAAATTCTACATTTATCTTAACTCCCTTGCCAAATGTCCGATCTATTTCATCAATTACCATAAACTTATCTAAAAGGTAGTTTTGATTTATTACAAAATTTATAAATCCTGGTTCATAGATAATTATATCTCCAATCATTGGACTGGAAATTTTTTTAGCAATCTCCTCGGCAATCTTCATTGGCGAAATTTGGGAATCTCTTCCCATCTGGAGTGCAAGATTGGTTGAATAGTCCCCCTTTTTACCTGACGGCACATAATCAATGTTGATCCTCTTTTGCGGAAAGAGATTCTGGAGGGTCTCCCTAAGTTCAGTTCTTATTGATTTTACCATATAATCTGGGGGGCATCACCCCAGAGCCTCTCTAAGCCATAAAATTCTCTTACCTCTTTTAGAAAAATGTGCACAATCACATCCACATAGTCAAGGAGAATCCAGCCCCCTCCCTCCATCCCTTCAATATGCTCGGGACTTTCATATTCGGAGAGATATTGGGCTAAGGTGCGATTATGGATTTCGGATAATCCACTGGTGATCACAAAATAATCGGTTATCGGTGAAATACCCCGCAGGTCAAATACTACAATATCCTCGCCCCTTTTCTCACTTATTATTCTCGCCAGCGCCTTTGCCAGTTTACCGGATTCAGAATCTCGTTTCGACATCAGGGAATAGTTTCTGATAGTCTTCGCCGATGATTAGAGTAACATCAATATATAATGCGGAATCAACATCACACCCGATGTTTTTACATTTTATCCTTTTTGCAAAGTAATTTGCATTTGCATTGTCACTTCTTGCCCGTTCAATCACCACGGTTTCACTGAAAACCTTATCTTCTATATCACCGATATTTACTACATTGAATCCCTTTTTTCTTAAGAGTTCGCTAACCCTTATGGCGAGTCTATTTACACCACAACCATTTAAAACTTCTACGCGCATATTGCTGTTCCTTCTGAAGACCTCCTCCGGGTCTTCCCGGGCACGCATATATAATACAGATGCACCGAATAGAAGCAAAAGGATAATCATTATTAGAAAACCAATTTTCCCCGCATGGTATCTATTTCTCGTTAAGAAAGGCATCTCAATTTTTGAAGACCAAGTGTCCTTCTTACGCCATCTTTT
>CBFGJQ010000108.1:0-4434 GCA_965649095.1 Caldifarciminota bacterium
ACCCCCTGAAAACCCCCGCTATACAGCAAAACTATTCCTGGAGCAGAAGTCTTCTTCACATCGCCTTTCCTGAATATCTTGTGCCTTTTCTTTATTATAATGAAAAATTTCATTATATTGTATAGGAATTTTTCAAATTCCTATACTAAAAATATAATCTATTCAATGCCCGAAGCGAAAAGACTGGCCAGTGGTGTTTTATTGTCAATTCCTGAATTAAAGGCATTGCCTCATTCCGAATTATTACAATTTTTTTATGGCTGTAAAACTTTGTATGGAAATATTAGGGGTGCAATCAGGAAACCCGGGAAAAATGCACTGATTGATATAATAAAAGTCATTGCATCAGAAAATCTTCATCATGCCCGACATTATTTTTTGTATCCTCATAATTTAAGCAAGGCGGTGCATAAGTTAAAGTATCCATTTAAAAATTGCTTTTATGCCTTACAATACTGGGTTCTACTCAAAAATAAAAGGTATATCGCAAGAAAAAATGATTTGATAAAATTTTTGAAAGATAAAGATGACAGAAGAGTTGTAGTCGTAGTACAGGATTGGTGGAAACTTGAAAAAGATAGAACAAGGCGACCCCAATATTATATTACCCTTCTTGAACGATGGAGTAGAAAAATGTTATTAGAAATGCAAAGATTGAAACCCAAAGGGGCTTGATTATATAAATTTCTTGAGTATTATTATCCGATGGCAAACAACATTATTTTAAAAAGTCTGGTAAAAATTTTTGTGAAACATAATTCTGAAATTAGGGCAGTCAACGGTGTGAGTTTTGAAATAGAAGAAGGCGAGTTATTTGGACTTTTAGGACCGAATGGCGCGGGTAAGACAACGCTCATAAAATGTATTTCTACACTATTGATACCGGACGGCGGGACCGCAATTGTCGGTGGGTGTGATGTTTTAAGGGACCCATTAGGGGTTAGAAAGAAAATCGGTGTGCTTACTGGCGGTGAAAGGAGTTTGTACTGGAAATTGAGTGCATATGATAATCTGAAATATTTTGCGGCTCTTTATGGTGTGCCAAAAAACAAAGTAAAAGAAAGAATTGATTTTTTGCTGGAACTTATGGATTTGAAGGATAGGGCAAATGAGAATGTAGAAAAATTTTCAAGCGGTATGAAACAGAAACTGGCAATTGCCCGTGCGCTTATACATGACCCACCAATATTATTGATTGATGAGCCGACCCTTGGTCTAGACCCTTATTTTGCAAGATTTATAAGAAGATTTATAAAAGAAGAACTTTCCAGGAAATTACACAAGACCATTTTATTAACAACCCATTATATGGATGAGGCAGATGAGTTGTGTGACAGGGTAGCATTTATGAATCGGGGAAGGATTGAGGCACTTGATAGACCTTTTGCATTAAAAAAGGCAATGCCCCAGGAACAGATTCTTGAATTAAAGTGCCTCGGTGATTTGGATAAAGAAGATTTTGTTCAGATAAAAGAGTTGGCGAGTTTGAATATAGTAAAAGGGGATGGCTACCACTATGTGCGGGTGAATACCGATAATCCGGAAGGTTTGTTGAGCAAACTGGTGGAATTGATTCGCGACAGGGCAAAGATTCTTTCGGTGCAGGTAACGGAACCGACACTTGAGGATGTATTTGTATATCTGACCGGGGCAAGTTTGAAGGAGAGCCAGGATGAATGATCCGGGGAAATGGTTAATGGTTTATGGGCATGGATGCTGGTATGGTGATTTGGTTTGGTTGGTGGTTTGCTAAATTGGATTTTTCTAAATTGTTTGGGATTTGCCCCTGATTAAATCAGGGGTTGGAATTTGGAGTTTAATAAGTGAATATCATCCTTGCGGAAATAAGAAAGAGTTATAAAATTCTGCTTGCCTATCCGGTAGAGATTGCCTTCTGGATATTCTCACCACTCTTATGGGCAATCCCTTTAATTTTTCAGGGCAAGGCTTTGATTGGTGGCCTGAGCAGTGAAAACTTTGGGCAAGTTGCGGGCACAACCGAATTTATCCCTTATGTTCTCATTGGCGCAATAATCAGCACCTATATGGCATCGTCGGTCTGGAGTATGGGATTTGCAATGCGCGACGAAACATACTATGGCACACTTGAACATATCCTTTCCGCACCAGTAAAACCAGTATATATTTTACTGGGGAAGGCATTATTCAACTCACTTCTTGCCACAATCTATGTTGTGATTCAACTCGTTATCTGTGTAATGATTTTTGGCTTACAGGTCACCCGATACAAGATTTTGCCCATCGTCTTCTTCTTAGTCCTTTTGATTGCGGGACTCTATGGCATTGGTTTTGCGGCGGCGGGGCTGGCCCTACTTGTAAAAGAGGCACATGGTTTACTACATCTTTTTGAATATGTATTATTCCTCTTTTCACCGATTCGTTATCCGGTTGAAATAAATCCTATCACCAGAACAATAAGCGTGTTCATTCCGCTTACCTATGCACTTATTGCCCTGCGCGGTCTTATATTAAATATAAAATTTGACTTCTGGAAAAATAGTTTCATCCTCATCGGCATTGATTTGATAATAATCCCGCTTGGTCTTTATATCTTCAACTGGGTGGACAGACATACAAGGCAGAAAGGAACCCTGGCAGAGTATTGAGATGGGTAAGTTTTTGCATTATCTAAGGGCAATCAATGCCGAGAATATAAAAGAGTGGAAGATAGAATTGAAATACAAACCCGATTTTATAAGACAGTTCTTTGAGCCGTTTGTCTATCTTTTCCCTTATTTTCTTTATGGTTTTGCACTCCTTGGTGCGCGTGATTCTGAACACTTAAAATCACTTACCGGTATAAGTGATATATTCGCCTATATATTCATCGGTTATCTGATAATGGGATTTTTAAACACCGCCTGCTGGGCAATGGGTGCCTCTTTGAGAAAAGAACAGTGGTATGGAACACTGGAGACGGTATTCGTTGCCCCGGTTCCTCGCTGGGTATATGTGGGAGGGATGGCTCTCCATTCAACCCTGCACCAGGGGTTGATAATGCTCATTGAAGCGGTCGTGGTAGTGGTTATCTTCAAGATATTTTTTAATATCAGCGGTATGCTACCGGCGTTGATTTTATTACTCCTTATGATTTCTACCCTTTATGGACTTGGTATTCTTGTCGCGGGATTGACAATTGGGCTGAAACAATGGTGGGTGATAAGTGAGGCGGCCTCAACCCTGATAACTATAGTTACACCGATCGCCTATCCGCTGGCGATTTTGCCGCTATTTTTGCAAAAGATTGCCCTTGTTCTGCCCACAACCTATGGTGTAATGGGAATCAGACATTTCTTGATTGGTGAGCACCTTTCAATGAGTATCCCGTCAATATTTTTTCGCCTGGCAATTATGCTCGTAATCTGGATTTGTTCTGGTCTTGGTGTATTCTTACTTATGGACCGATACGGCAGAAGAAAGGGGTTTCTCTCTATTTATTAATTCTTAGCAATGTTATCACCGCAACGAACAGAACAATGCCCAAGGTGATTAATGCCGGAGGCACCAAATATTTTAGAGTTCCTTTTAAATCGGTAGAGAAATATTCACAGGTTACATTCAGACAGGGATGGACCGGTGATACGACATACCCAAAGAAGATGCTTGTATATATTAAAGCAAAGTTTAAGGGAGTAATATGATTTGTGAACAGAAAAATAGGGAATATGATTGATGAAGGCAGAAGAATTCTGCCTGTGGCAATACCCAAGATAAATCCCGTAATAATACATAATAAAAGAGGTGGAAAGGGAATTCTGGCAATCAATTTATCTATACCCGATACCTTAAAAACATTAAGAAAATAAAAGAGCCCTAAGATAATAAAAGAAAATCGATATGGTTTCATTGTTAAAAAGACCTGCTTCAAATCAATTTTAACTGGACTGAAGATGACCGTAAGGACAAACCCGGCCATCACGCCAATCAATATTCCAATCTCTTTTAAAGAAAAAACCTTGAAACTGCGAAATACGAAATCCAAAAGTGGTGCAACCAAGATTGTCACTAAGGGTATTAAGAGATTTTTAAATGAGAATTCTTCGGTATAAGATATTTCACCGCTGACCTTATTCAAAAAGAATATCTGTCCAAGAAAGGTGGCAATAATCAGGGTGGGGAAGAGGTATAAAATTGCATTGTAAATATTCAATCCTGCAATCTTAGTGGTGGCAATCAAATCAGAACTCAATGGATAGATTAAAATCAAAAGGTGTCGGTACCATATATTTATTGCCACTTTTAAATCATCATCAACATCTGCACCACTCTTTTCCATTAACGGCGCTGAAAATAGAGCACCACCAGGCATAGGCAATAGGCCCATTATAGCTGGTGCAACCGCCATGATCCCTCTTTTGCCGATTCTCAAATTTTTTACAATATTATCCATCTGACCGCTCTCACGCATCAAAC
>CBFGJQ010000109.1:0-4420 GCA_965649095.1 Caldifarciminota bacterium
GATTGATGTTATTGCAGTGGGGACCGGTCAGGCACTCAAACTTGCCGAGCGCGGGGATGTTGATGCGGTGCTCGTCCATGCCCCGGAAGCCGAGATGGAATTTATTAAAAATGGCTTTGGTCTGAATCGCAGCGAGATTGCCTGGAATGACTTTGTGATTGTTGGTCCTGAAAATAATCCGGCAAGGATAAAAGGCACAGATGCGGTTGAGGCATTCCGAAAAATTGCCAGGAATAACTCAATATTTGTCTCAAGGGGCGACGAATCCGGTACACACAAGAAAGAAAAGATTTTATGGAAAGAGGCAGGTATTGAGCCCTTTTCATACCCATCCTCCTTGAAAGGGGAAGATAAAGGTGGGAGCGGTTGGTATCTTGAAACCGGCCAGGGGATGAGTCAGACTTTAATAGTCGCCAATGAGAAAAATGGATACTGTCTCACTGACCGGGGAACATATCTATTTTTAAGACAGAAGATAAAACTTATAATTCTTTGTGAGGGTGATAAGCGGTTATACAATCCTTATAGTATAATTGCAGTAAATCCATATAAACATCCAAATGTCAAATATGTCTATGCGATGGCACTCATCGGCTGGCTCACCTCACCCGAGGCACAGACAATTATTGAAAATTACAAAAAAAATGGGCTACCGCTTTTTCACCCTATGAATGGAATATTTTAATTACCTTCTCGCGACTTAACCTACTAATATTTCACAAAAATAGGATGCTGAAAAAAACTATAATGATTCTTTTATTACATTATTAATCACCTAACTAACATTTGATAATTTTAAAATTATCAAATGTTAAAAATCCTGCCTGATTCTCTGGGTAGTTCGCTCAACCAACTTTTCACAGGATTGCAGAAATTGTTTAGTTTCTTTTGGATACTTTACCCAATACATAGTTTTGTGTCCAACCTTTTCATATCTTACAAGATTTGCCAATTTTAACTTTGCCAGATGAATACAGACAGTTGCCTTTGATCTTTCTACCCTCTTAACGATTTCCTCTAACTCCATAGGCCCATTTTCCAAAAGCATCTTCATAATCCCATAAGATATTGGGTAGCCAACAACCCTACATATTACTGAACCCCGATATTTCTTTTCCAATATCTTCATACTCTAATTATATACAAAAATGCATTTCAGTCAACAGTAAGTGTAGCACATTTTAACATTTGAGCATTTTAAAATTTTAAAATGTTAAAATTTTAAAATTTCCAAAAAGATCTTGTGTAAGAGTTATTTTCGTTTACGCTTACGATGTTTTTCTATCCATTTATTGAACCATTCAGGATCCAGTACACTGATTAGGGCAACGCAACGGTCAGGACGCTGGTCAAATAGTTTATGCATGGTACATCGGCCGTGGTAAGCCCTTTCAATGGCTCGGTCAATGTCTTTATGGGTGAGTTTGCCAGCCTTCCAGCGACTAAAGGTTTCACACAATGGTTCCATTATCTTATGGCAGTAATAGTCATGATACTCATCAATCAATGCCCGCTCCCAGGGCCAGGCACTGACCGACCTTTGTTCTTCTCTTTTTTCACTCAAAACCTCCTAGGAAGTATGCGATTATTAAAATTTCATTACTTTAAAATAACTGATTCAGCCACAATATCAATTACCCCTTTTATCTCCACCCCCAATTTGTAGTAATCATTCAAATCTCCAAGTTGGGTTTTGCAGTTCTCACAGGCAGTCACGATCCATTTAGCCCCACTCTTTTGAATCTGTTCTACTTTTTTCATTCCTGCCTTCATCCTTGTTTCTTTCATCTCGGGTTCAGCAATCAAGCCTCCCCCTCCTCCGCAGCACCAGTTGAGTTCGCAGTTAGGCTCAAGTTCGCGAAAGTCCTTTGCTACAGAGTGTAATAGCACTCTTGGTTCTTCATATATCCCTGAATTCCTACCAAAATTGCAAGGGTCATGATAGGTCATTGGAATGTCAAAGATACCTTCCTTAAGATTGATCCTCTTTTCCTTTACATATTCAGAGACCAATTGCACAATACTCACCAATCTTATATCCTTAGTCTCTTCTTTAAACCAGTGGTCAAAGAACTGGAGTAGTATTCTCGTTGCATGGCCACATTCTGGGTAGGCAATAGTTCTAACACCCAATTGAACCGCCTCTTTCACAATCCAGGATGCAGCCTTCTGGGCATTAGGGATATTACCAACAAAAAATGAATGATTCGTTGCAGTAAAGAGACTCATTGTCCAGTCTTCTCTTGCACAGTGGAAAATCTTTGCCACGGGGATTATTGAATGTTCACCAACGAGGGGGACATATAAGATGTGAGCGTCCTTCTTTTCTATGGGGATTGAAATGCCGGGTGCAAATTCTTTTTTCAATCTATTCTCCAATTCTTTTGTCTGCTCAATATAAAATTCTTTAATTCCATCAATTATCTCACCTTTAGAGACCTCGGCATTACCAATTTCCGCAACCATCTCAAGCCCCATCTTTTCTTCCATTAAGGCAAACCTGCCAGCACTTACCAAAAGCCCGGTATCAAGATTAAAAGGGCAGAAGACTGCGCACCTGCGACAGCCAGTGCATTCCCAGAGTGCACGTTTAAGCTCATCTATGTATCTCTCATCAATTTTTGAAGATTCGCGATACCACTTAAGAAAAGGATTTTTATCATCTTGTAGCAACTTTTTTACAAGCATCATACGGTAGGCAGGGATATGTGCCGGGTCACGGGAATACGCATAAAAGTGGCAGGCATCAATGCAGGCACCACACCGGACACAGATATCTTTGTAATATTCCAGTGGACGGCTCATTCTCTTTTTGATTGTATCAATAAATTTTGTTAACATACTAACTCCTCGCAACCATCTTAGAAAAGACCGAACCGATTATGTGAATAAACTTGCTGAATGGGAAATAGACCAGAAGGATTTGGACCAGTGTGAAATGGTAGATAAAGGCGGGGCCAGTGCTTTCTGGTGCTGGTTGCCATCTGAATGTTGCAAGCCCTGCAAAAAAGCGGTGCAATTCTTCAACTTCAACCGTGCGTAATAGACGCATATGAAAGCCGGTAAGGGCAATTGCAATCAGTAAAAACAGGGCAAAGTAATCCTCAGGGACAGAGAGAGCCTTCACTGCACCACTCAGTCTTCTGCCCAACAGATAGAATAACGGTATTGTAAAGAGTATTCCTGCCACAGTTCCCGCGATAGCAGAGAACTGATGAACTTCTTCCTTTCCCCAGCCTAAAAGATTCCAGAGAAAATAAAAGTCAGTAAAACTGCGGAGATGTCCAACCAGCACAAAGAAGAGCCCGAAGTGCATAATAAAACCACCGAGCCACAATGGCTTATTAACCCTTACAAGTCCTCTCATCGTGAACATATCAAACAATGTATCAAGAAACCTTTGCAAAAATCCCTGGGATCTGGGGAATAGTGATAGATGTGCATTTATTGGTTTGGAACTTCGCCACTTAATTAGACGATACAGTATTCCCACTACAAACACAAAGACTGCGATGTAGGGTGTAATGTAGTAGAAAATATTTTCTATAATCACTTAACCCTTTTAATTAGAAATTTAAAGACACCTTCACCCTTTTCCATCTTTAGCAGTTCATTCCCTGTGCTCTTGCACCAGGCATTTATATCAGCCATTGAACCGGGGTCAGTCGCAAGAACTTCAAGAACCTCGCCAATTGCAATTTTATCAATCTCCTGTTTTGTCTTGACTACAGGCATCGGGCATTTTAATCCCCTTGCATCAAGTGTTTTTTTGATTATTACATCATCCATTCTTACCCCTTTTTAGATAAATAATGTAATGTGTGATTTCTGGGCATCAGCAATATAAGTTGCAGCGCCGACAACATCTGCAACCTCATCAATGAGGTCTTTACGTTCAATGCCCATTACCTCCATACTCATCTGGCAGGCGATCAATTTTACACCTAAATCAATCGCTGTCCTACGCAATTCCGGTAATGAAGTAACATTCTTTGATTTCATCATCTGTTTGAACATCCACCTACCAATGCCACCAAAGTTCATCTTGCTTGGCCCGATACCAGTAATGTCTTTAAGAAACATACTCAACATTCGCTGGAAAAATGTCTTTCCTGTAGGAACCTTCTTCTTCAATGCCTGAAGCCCCCAGAATGTGAAGAACATACTCACATTCAATCCACTTGCTGCAGCAGTAGTAGCGATGATAAAAGCCGCCATTACCTTATCCATATCACCACTGAACACGACAATTGATGCATTCTTTGAACCCTCACTATTCATAAGACCTCCTTATTCTTTTCTCCTTTTTGCATTATGACAACCCCTTCAAAACCATTTTATAAAAGCAATTTTTCTATCACAAAAGAAATCAGTTGGCTATCCTTTATAATATAAAAAATATAATATTTTTTCTATCATC
>CBFGJQ010000110.1:0-13839 GCA_965649095.1 Caldifarciminota bacterium
CAAGATACATCAGGGATTTCCGATCGCCGATGGAAGGTGCACAAACTTAGATGGAGCATCGCTGGGGGTTTCAGGGGAACTCCCTTGATGTATCTTGATCTCACTCTGGATTGACTGCTCTTGGGCAGTTATTTTCTTGTCGATGCTATGCTTGAAACCCGGCAAAGACTTATTGACATAAATTAAATTTTAATTATACTTGAGGATATGAGGATAATGGCGATTGATTATGGTCGGCGCCGGGTTGGAGTTGCAATGACCGACCCAGCGGGAATAATTGCCCAGCCTTTTTTAACTATTGAGAATAGTTCAAGAGGGGCTCTCATCCAAAAACTTAAGTCTATAATTGAGAAGAATGGTGTAGAGATCGTTATTGTTGGGAACCCACTCTCATTAAAGGGGGAGCCCACTTCAATAGGGGAGGAGATATCAAAATTTGTTCAAAGGCTAAAAAGAGATGTAAAAATAGAAGTCTTAAACTGGGATGAGCGGTTTACCAGTCGCCTTGCGGTCAAAGTCTTAAAGGACCACCGATTGAAGCCTTACAATATTGATGGTATTTCTGCATCCCTGATTCTTGAGGACTTTTTAGAGTCTAAAATTAAAAGTTGTAGGAAATCTTGAAGGCTATGAAGATCGGGATAGCCATTTCAATGATGACCATTTTCCTCATCTTATGGCTCCAGCCCTTTGAAATTGGTGAGAAAAAGGTCTTCATTCCAAGGGGTTTTTCGGGCGCACAAATTGCCCACCTTCTTGAGCAGAATCGGATTACAAGGAGTAAAATTGAGTTTCTTTTCTGGCTTAAATTACTAAATAAAGAGCACCGACTGAAATCAGGGGAATACACCCTGAAGGTATATAAAAATCCCATCTATTTAATCCAGAAACTTACCCGGGGGGTAAGGTCCGATGTGGAAGTAACCATACCCGAAGGCTGGACAGTTACCGAAATCGCCAGGTTTTTAGAAAGTAAAGGGTTGATAGAAAAGAAATCTTTTCTTGATTTATGTTACAATCAGAAATTTTTGAGCGAATTGGGGATAAAAGGACCTTCTGTAGAGGGTTATCTCTTTCCAGATACCTATTTTTTTTCTCATTCCCAGGGCGATTCACAGATTATTAGAATCTTTGTGGAAAATTTTTATCGTCATATCAGAAAGATAACCGATGTCCAGGGGGATTCATTACTAAAAATAATCACCCTCGCATCACTTGTTGAAAAAGAGGCAAAATATGATGAAGAAAGACCGGTAATTGCCAGGGTCTTCCTTAATCGGTTAAAACTACATAAGCCATTAGAGTCCTGTGCTACAGTTATCTATGCAAAACATCTAAAAAATCCGGACCTAATTATTACCAGCCTTACAGAAAAAGATTTAAGATTTGAATCCCCTTACAACACCTATCTCAATAAGGGACTTCCACCGGGCCCAATCTGTTCACCGGGTGAGAAGTCAATCTTGGCGGTCCTCAATCCAGCGGATGTTGATTATCTCTATTTTGTTTTACGGAGTAATGGCCGACATCATTTTTCAAGAACCTATCGCGAACATCTCATTGCCCGGGATTTATACAATGCTCAGAAGTGAATTTGAAGAAATCTTAATTGCGGAAACGCCGTATTACCAGAGATTGCGACACGATTACTGTAATGTGGTTAGTTTTAAGAGGAATCTGGAAATCCTGCAAAGAATTTTACCCAATGCCCCCTTTTTGAATTATTTTGTGCAAAAAGGGGGGAGAGAATTTCTCTTTTTGGGTAGGAAGATTTTTGTCCTTCAGACCGAATTTATCCAGAATTATTTAGAGTTTCTAAAAGACAACTCATTAAACAAATGGGAAAAGTTCTTTGATCGCTATAGCAACAGTCTTTTTGAGATCTATAAAAAGTTCGTTACGGGCAATGGAAATCGTGTCTTCATCTTTGAAATTGTAAATAGAAAGTTATTGAGAGACATTTTAACAAAAGAGACCACTGGCAAATCAATCAATGAGAAATCTCTGGCCGCGGAAAGAATCGGAATTGTAGTAAATCAGTTATTCAATTATATCAGGAATTCGCTGTCAAGGGGATTGGTTTATTCCGATACTGTAATCGTTGAAACTTACGAAAAAATTCCACTTTTACCAAAGTGCACCCGGGCTGAGATGCACAAACTCCTGTGGAAACTTTTCCTTAAAAAGGGTTTACCCGAACCTCTCTTCAGCGCTATCTTGAGAAGGATGTTAAATTATTATTGCGAAAAAGATGTCCAGCAGATCATTAAAGAAATAGATAGTTTGGGGTATTTGCTCAATCGCCAGAATATTAGCGAAATAATGAAGATGCCTGCCAGCAGATAATGTCCTTTATTCAAAATAAAGCCCGGGGAATGACCAATGCAATCTCGGTAAAGATTAACTCTCTGGAAAAGGAGATAAAAGAACTGGAAGAGAAGATCATCCTCACCAATAAAACCCTGAGTGAGGAACTTATAGATATCACCCGCCATCTTTGTAGCGATGAAGCATTGGATATTCAACTAAAAAAGATCAAAAGGAATCTTCAAAATTTTGGCTATGACCTGAGGCGTCTGAAGAAGGAATATCAGGAAAACCTCAGACAGAGGAACGAACTGGAAGGTATAATCAAATTGGAGCCACAAAGATTATCTCAATTTCTCGTAAGGGATGAGTGGGAGCCATACCTGATCTTTCTGCTTGGAGAAAAAAAAGAGAAGATGATTTCACAAGAAGAACTACAATCAATAATAAAGGAGTGCATTAACGAATTAAAGGGTGACCGGGAGGCAATGGAAGTTGTTAACGAACTCAAAATCCCGGGGTTATTCAAAGACCGATACAATGGTGAGGAGGTGATAAGAAGGTTTAACGAGATAGTCCAGGGCATAATTCGCCCGGTTTTGGTATCATTCCTGCTTGAAGAATTGATTGATTACTATCCTAAAATTACCGCTACCCCGGAGATGGAGAATCTCCGCTATATTGCCGAAGAGGCCCTCGCAGGAAGGGTTTCGCTCATTGAAAAGGATATAAAGACGATGCCCCAAAAAGAACAGGTCCCCCCATTGAATATTCACCGCTACAAGAATCTTATCTCGGTCTTAGTTTATGATATTCGTGGTTCAACCTTTATGGGCACCAAACTCCAGAATGCAATGCGGGAAAACGAAATAAGAAATCTCTTCCAGGAGACGATGCTGGCAGTGGTTGAAAAATATGGTGGCCTACCCATTAAAGACACGGGTGACGGTGGGATTGTCCTTTTTGCTCGGAATAACTTCGCAATTAAAAAGAATGAGACGACAAATCTTGAAGCGGGGAGTGCCCTTGATGCTGTCCGGTGTGGGCTTGAGATGACCCGCGAGGCAATGAATTTTGTTCAGGAGAATATCACTCGCTATAAGGACTGGTTTCAAGAGGCTGAAGAGCGTAAGGTAGACTTTGAGGGGGCAACCTATGCTACATTACCCCCTTCTTATCAGGCAATATTCCAGATTGGCGTGGGGATAGCGTCGGGAGAATATCCAAAGGAGGTTTACTTAGACAAAAATGCCTTTGGTGATATTGACCTAACCGGGATGCTGGTTCGGGAGGCAAACTTCTATGCCAAGATAAAGGCAAAAGAAAAGTCTACGGTGGTCTGTGATGACTCAACGGTCTATAATCTACTCCTCAATGTAGAAAAATTTTCATTCCTGAGTGATACGGGATTGCGGATTGATTCATTGTCTTTAGATGTGGAACAGGGATTAGAATACTGGATAAACCAAAAGGCGACCCGCCGTGGATTTATTCTGGATTTTTATAAAATTCTAATATCAAGATTAGGGGAGGAGGTCGTCCATCCTGGAAATATCAAAATCCTTTTAGGGGTGGGAGATATATTGATTGATGAGACGGGCGAAATAAAAGATGGGAAGGGGGGGCGCGGGAAGTTTATCTTTGAGATAACTCAGGAGACAGTGAAGTGAATAAGTTTACGGGACTCCTGCTTCAAAATTATCTTGAAGAAAAGGGGGAGTATTTGAAACTCCTCAAGGAGAGGTTTTTAGACCCGCGGGTATCGACAAAGAATCTTGCCAATATAAAAGAGGGTCTTAAGCTCCTTGGATTAGAGTCCAAGCTATTGGAAAATTTAAAGGACAATTTTATAATCCATCTTGGTGGTCCAATTACCAGATATGAAGGTTATGAATTGTCTTTGTATATTGGACATAAGAAGAGTGGTTTCCCAATACCAGCCGGATTGACCGAGAAATTACCCAGAGATTTGGTGGAGATGATTGAAAAGACAAAAGGCTACAAGAATCTCGCTGAACTTATAAACCATTTAAAACCATTCTCCCTTTCGCCTTCAATCTTTTTGACCATTCATAATGCCCTGCTCAATGCCCGGGTTGAAACACTTCTGCCCAATCTGCTGGGCGATCTTGAGAAACTGGTCTTCAAGAATTTTACCGAGGCAATGGCAAAAATTCCCGGGGTCTACTTTTTACACCTCTCTCCACCTTCCCTTGCCAAGTTATTAAGAAAAATTTTTTCATTACTCCAGAGTGAAAAGGAACGGATGACAGAAGAGTTGCGTATGATTGATATGTATTCACAGCGTCTTAAAGAGCAATTGCCCAATCTCTATGCTGAATTCAATGCCGGTTTGAAAGAGATATTAGAAAACTATGTAGAAAAGGGTGAAAATATAGAATCAATTACCCAGCGCACCTCAAACCTCTTCGCCCGGATAGAAAGGCTATTCCTGGGTAATGTCTATCACCTCAAGGATTATGAACGCCGCAAAAAGGAGATTCAGCAAATTCTCAAACAGGAGGAAGATTTCAAATATACTATGGATAAAAAACTCTGGGACCGGGGAAGGGCAACGCTTGAACTTTTTGAAGAATATCTCTTCTTCAACCGATTTGGTGACCTTACCCCCAATGAAGAAAAACTCTTCTTCCGTTCGGTGATTTCAGCATTTGAGGAGATGCACCGCCAGAAGAGTATTGATTTACCGCTTTTAGGTAGATTTGAAAAGAAGTCCCTGCTCGGAGCGGAACTTGATCTTCCTGCTCTGAAAGAAGCATACCATTCATTTATGAAACAGGTTCTTGTCCCGGATTGCCTCGGACAGCGTCTCTTTGACCTTGTTCTTTGTCTGCCACCTGGGCGAAATGAACCAAAGAGGGCTGTAATAGACCTTGCCAATTTTACCCATTTTTCGCTTGAGGGGAACGAAGTTTTGCGTCTAAGAAGGTCAACCGATGATTATCCAGCTGATTTAGTGAACTTCATTGAGTCCTTAAGGAAGTGTATTACAGTCCTTGTCTATGATATAAGGGGTTCATCATATATGGGAATCAAACTACACAATGCAATAAAGGAACAGAGGATTAAATGCAAATTCGCCCGAGAGATGGCTGGGGTGGCAAAGAAATATGGTGGATTTCTTTTGAAGGATACTGGCGATGGTGGAATTGTGTGGTTTGGTGAAAACTCAGATTCGCTATATAATCATCTCTATACTGAATCAATCACCGCTAAGGGAACGAACCTGCGCTATTCTATATTTTCCGGAGCGGATTTTGAACTCATTCCGGCGCATGATTCCGCAAAAAGGGCCTGTCTTTGTGCCCGGGATATGGTGATAAAAGCGGAAGAGTTTATTAAGGCAAATTATATGTATTACCGTGAGTGGTTTGCAGATGTTACGGAAAGAACAATGGAGGTGGATGGAGTAACCTATGCCCTCCTGCCACCAGAATTCCGGAGTCTATTCCGCATTGGAATTGGAATAGCTTCCGGATTACCTGGAAAGGATGTAGTAATTGGCGCCAATTCCTTCGGAGACCCGGACCTGGTTGGGCCGATACTCGCCGATGCCCATCTCTATTCAATGGAAAGGCAACCGGGGAGGTCAGTAATAATCTGCGACCTGCCTACATTTATAAATCTGATGTTGAATATAGAGAGTTTTGAATTTCCTCTTGAAGAAGGGGATTTTAAAGAATATATAAAATTATTGACCGAATTAAGGAAAACTGTTCATGGTTATGTCTTTCCGGACTACAAAATATCAATTGCCCCGCGAGGGCTACATCTCCTTGAAGAACTTGATAAGCGGAAGGCACTCGTTGACTCAAGGCTTAATAATTTTATGATTGATGAGGCTTGTAATCTTTATAATGAAGAGAAGAAGAAGATCAAGCCGATCTACGAGGTCATTACTCTCCAATGAAGGTGCTGATATATAAAAAAGACCCCGCATCCGGGGTCAATCTGGCTAAGATTGTAAAAAATTTAGGGAACGAGCCAATCCTGATTTCTGATGCTAAGGCACTAATTAATAACATTATTGGGGAGGAGGTTGATGCTCTTATTATTGATGCGCACCTGCGTAAAACAATCTCCCGGATTGAACGATTGAATAAAGAAATACCTTTGATCCTGATGATTCCCGGAGATGGTGTCTTCCCGTGTAAAACTCTGGTAACTTCAAACACGGTCGCCATTTTAAACGATACGGGCTCAATCTCTTCCTTTAGAAGGGCTCTCAATACCGCAATCAGTCGCAAAAAGAGAAACTCACTGCTACAAAATTCAGTTGAATCACTCAAAAAGAAGGTAAAAGAATTGGAAATCCTCAACGAGATTGTCCGGGCGATAAATTCCTCATTAAGACTTGATGAGATAATCCAGATTATTATGGAGAAGACCGCCGATTTGATAAAGGCTGAAGGCTGGTCTGTTCTTTTGCTCGACGAAGAGAAAAAAGAACTGGTATTCAAGGCAGCAGCGGGGGAGGCCGGAAAGAAACTCATCGGTTTGAGGTTAAAGCTGGGTCAGGGAATTGCCGGCTGGGTTGCCCGCTCCGGGAAATCTTTAATTGTTGCTGATGTATCAAAAGACCCGCGCTTTTATTCCGGAGTTGATAAGAAGACTAAATTTACTACAAAATCAATTCTATGTGTGCCTATGAAGAGTCGCGATAAGATTATTGGGGTTGTAGAGGTTGTCAATAAGATTGGTGGCAACCCATTTACCAAAGATGATTTGCGAATATTTGAAAACCTGGTTGAGCATGTTACAATTGCCCTGCTCAATGCCCGATTATATGAACAGATGGAACAGGCAAGCATAACCGATGACCTTACAAGACTCTATAATACCCGTTACTGTAATCAAATTCTTGATGAATTCATCAAAAAGGGGCAAGATAGGAAAAGAAGGATTTCCCTGATCTTTCTTGATGTTGATTATTTCAAATTGGTTGATGACAATTATGGTCATCTGGTGGGTAGCAATACCCTGAGATTGATTGGCGAAAGGATTAAGCAGGTGGTTCGTAAGGATGATGTGGTGGTTCGTTATGGGGGTGATGAGTATATCGTGGTATTACCTGATACCGCTAAAAAGAGAGCAGGCATAGTTGCGGAGAGAATAAGAAAGGCAATAAACGACAATCCATTTCCTGCGCCGCAAAACAGAAAATTCTTTATATCAGTTACCCTGGGGGTAGCAACCTATCCTGATGATGCTAAAACACGCGATCAACTTATTGGTAAGGCTGACAAGGCAATGTATGAGGGTAAGCTGACCGGCCGGAACAGGGTTGTAATAGCATAATTTTATTTATTGACAAACTTTAATATTTGGATATAATTGATAATGGTTAAGATACGGTTGATGCGTATGGGAAGGCGTAATGTTCCCTGTTATCGAATAGTTGCGGTTGAAGGGAAAAAGGCAAGGGACAGTAAGTACATTGATAATCTCGGTTATTACGATCCCAGGAGTAAGAATTTAAATCTTAAAAGGGATCGCCTTGAATACTGGATTTCTAAGGGAGCTCAGCCTACCGATACGGTGGCTAAATTAATTGAAAAAGCAAAAGGAGGTTCTTATGAAGGAGCTAATTGAATACATCGTAAAAGGACTTGTGGATAATCCAGATAAAGTAAATATTAAAGAGGTCGCTGGCGAAAAGAGCATTATATATGAACTTCGAGTCGGCGAAGGTGATCTGGGTAAAGTAATCGGGAAGGAAGGTAGAACCGCGAAGGCAATTCGGACCATCATTACCGCGGCGGCAATGAAACAAGGTAAACGCGCGGTATTGGAAATCATTGAATAGGACGCATTAGCAGCCCTTGCCTTTTTCTAAGGGACTCACCATAAAAAATCAGGGTAAGAAAAAATCCCTTACCCTGATTTTTTTATGCAAATTTTTGTATCTGCCCTTGTCTTAAAATTCCTCCGTCTCCTCAAATTCCTCTTCTTTTTGTTCAGTCCTTCGCGGCTCTGGCTTATAATTATTGAAATTATAATTTAGGGCAAGGATTACTACCGGTGATTTACGCTCATGTTCCTGATGAATATAAAAATTGTCTCCTCTTGAGGTGTATTCAAACCTACCGGAACTGAGTATATCACGAACCTGAAGTGTAATGTTCAATGACTTGGGGATGACCTCCTGCCTTAATCCACCATTCAATATAAAAAATTCCCCTCGCTCACCCTGTGCCATAATATCTGGTCCATTAAATATGCCACTTATCTGAAGCCTCGTTCCCCTTCTCAATGTTAAGGTATTCATACTCCGCAGGCTGTAGGTTCTGCCTTGAGATGAAAATGGTGAGTTGGCGATAATTCCCTCCATACGGTGTTCATAAATATTCCCGGAAAGGTTAATATTCAGCCATCTTGCCCATCTCATGTCTAGCGTCGGCTCAAAACCATATGCATAATCCTGTCCGATATTTTCAACCGTATAAAATAATGTATCACCATTATAAACACGGGTCGTATGTTCAATTTTATTATGAGTGAGCCGGTAGTATCCATCAAATGAGAATAAAAAATTCCCCCACTCTCTTTGATAACTGAGTTCAAAGGCATCAACAAACTCCGGTAATAGTGCAGGATTCCCCTTGAATATAGAATATGGGCTCCGCTGGATTTCAAATGGCTCAAGGTCAAAATCCCTTGGTCGGTTTACCCGCCTTGTAAAACTAAACATAATCTGGTCGGCGGGTGGGATTTTATAGGAAAGATGGAGGGTCGGAAAGAGGTCAATCCTTTTGATATTGACATTTTCCATTTCGTCGCTTAATTGAATAAATCGGTATGTATATTCCCCGCGGAGTCCGGTCTGATATCCATAATTTTCTATTTCGCCATGGTAGGTTGTGTAAATTGCGTATATATTGTGGATAAAATCTGCACGGTGGCTATGGGTAGATATATACTGCTTGTTCAGGGTGTCGTAAAGATATACATCCTGACCACCCTGCGCAAGATGGACGGTTGACTGCATTCCACTTTCTAACTTCCCATTCTTTTCGCCAAAGATATTGACCGGACCTGTATAATCAAGATTGAAGAGTAATCTTTTAATTGGTCCCCTTTCTACTGAGTGCCATCCGTTTTTTATAGCTGAATCTTCTGTTCCCAACTCGCTGGTTGATTTATCTTCTCCCTCATTTATGTGCAATGACAATTGGACAGTTAACTTCTGGTCTTTTTTGAAATTTTTTATACAGTCGGAATTTATCGCATATGTAAGTCCACCGCGTTCACTGTGGTTATTTTGAAGAAGTATTGTAGTATCACCCGGGTCTGACCATTTAGTAAATTCCTGAAAAGATGAACGCTCCATACCCCTTCTTCTTAACTCAAGATTGATACCCATCTTACTCTTTGTGCCCAAGTTGTATTCACCGCCGGTTTTAAAGCCGTAAAACCTTCTCAACCACAGATTACTCCCCTGGCTCAATGAATAGTATGTAGTATCAGCGAACTGTGTCTGCCTTGTTTGTAGTTCCTTTCCAGGGAAACGAAAACTATTATAGTCTATTCCCCAAAATGTGCGCAGTCTCTTATGGCGATAATTTAAAAGGAGATCACCCGAATACTTCCCTTCCAGTCCCAAACTCATATTGGCAATGCCATTTATCCCGGATGGTGTCCTCCTTTTTGTTATTATATTTATGATGCCCGCCAGCCCCTCAGGGTCATAACGGGCCGATGGATTGGTAATTATCTCTATGCGGTCTATGGTATTTGCGGGGATTTGCTGTAGGGCTTCGCTCGGTTCAAGGATTGAGGGTATATTATCAACTAAGACACGAAAATTTGAACTGCCGCGCAGGGTTACATTCCCCTGTCCATCTACATTTATTGAAGGAATATTCTGCAAGACATCCACGGCCGTCCCGGACTGGCTTGCGTAATCTTCCTTAACATTGATTATCCTTTTGTCAATCTTGAATTCAATTGGAGGTTTCTCCGCAGTTACCTCAAGCCCTTCTATGAAGATTGGCTTCTGATTTAGTCTGATAGAGCCTAAATTTATATAAGGCTGTTGGGCTGTGATATTGACCTTCTTTACCTCGGTCTCAAACCCAACAAAGGAGAACTCAACGGTGTATTCACCTATATTTATGCCGGAAATAGAAAAATTCCCATTCCGGTCCGTTGCGGTGCCGGCGACCTCTCTGTGCATATTATCATAGACTATTACATTGGCAAGTTCTATGGGTTGTTCGGTCTGGGAATCAAGGACTGTACCGGTTATCCTACCCGGTCCGGATTCACCCCTGGCAATCAGCATATCCTGTGCGAAAATAAGAATCAGGGTCAAAAATCCAGATTTGCGCATTAAATTCATAATGACAAGACGCAATAGAATAATAAAAGGTTTATTCCCTTAGTGATGGTTGACTTTCGGTATTTTTTGATTATTATAATTTATATGAAGAAAAAATGCCCGCGATGGGTCTGGGGTGGCATTCTTCTCTCTTTAACCGCCTTGAACTTTTCAGGCTGTCCGGTAATCAAGAGAGAATTCTTAAAGGGAAGTTTTGAGGAGGAGGCAAATTCCCTTTATGAAGAGGGGAATAACTATTTTAAGGCGAAGGAATATGAAAGGGCAGTAGTAAAATTGGAAGAGGTGATTAAGAATTATGAAGGTTCAAGGGCCTATGAACCAAGCCTCTACCTCCTTGCCTTTTCTTATTATCGGCTATCAAGTTTTGAAAGGGCAATCTTCTATGGGAAAAAATTCTTAAGGGAATTCCCCAATTCAAACTATTGTTCCCGAATCTTAGGGATGCTCGGGGAGGCGAATCTCAAAATTTTTCAGGATTATGAGGCAGCATATTACTTGATAAAATTTCATAAATCAACGGAAGATTCAACCGAACAGGCAACCGCCTTTGCCAGGATTGTTACCCTCCTTCCTCAGTTATCAAGCGCGGAACTGGAAAAACTCCATAGAACCTTTATGGCCGAAGCAATAGATGAGGAGATTCTATACAATCTAATTAAGGCCGAAATAAAAGATGGCAAAGAGAAGGAGGCAAAGAGGGATTATGAGCTATTAGTCCGGCGTTTTCCGAATAGCCCCTATGCAGGTGAATTTGAAAAGTTTACAATGGTGACCCACCTGGGTCGGCCAACCGGCAATGTCGGGGTTCTTTTACCCCTTACCGGGAAATTTTCTCAATATGGATTGAAAAGCTTGGAGATTATTAAATATTTTGA
This sequence comes from Caldifarciminota bacterium, assembly GCA_965649095.1. Classification (GTDB taxonomy): domain Bacteria; phylum Hydrothermota; class Tepidihabitantia; order SM23-42; family JAOAFX01; genus JBDRWI01. Next base: position 11,545 of record CBFGJQ010000110.1, read on the forward strand.
GAAGAACCGATTTCTGCCATTTACTATGATTACTATGGACACAAAGTCTGATGCGATTGAGGCGATTATCTCGGTCCGGGAACTCGTTGAAAAAAAGAGAGTGGATTTTATTATTGGTCCATTATTCACGATTGAGGCACTGGGGGTTGTTGGTTTTGCCTCGGCCCGAGGTGTGCCGGTGATTATTCCTACCACCCTTGAAATGAGATTTAACCAGCTCTCTTCAGTCTTCATGCCCGGGCAGAGTCTTGAAGAAGAGGCACGGGTGATTGCCCGCTATAGTCTTAACCACCTCAACCTCAGGAGATTTGCGGTGCTCCAGCCTGACCTTTTGAAATATAAACACCTGAGTAATGTCTTTATAGAAGAGATAAGAAGAAATAACGGCGAGATTGTCGCGGTTGAGACCTTTGACCCTGATTCAGTGACACTAAGGTGGGAGCTGGAAAGGATAAAGAGAAAGGGACCCGAGGCAATCTTCCTTTCAATGGATACCGATATGATAATCAACACCGCTCCCCAGGTCTTCTATTATCAACTTGCGGGGGTAAAACTTCTGGGTGTGGAGACCTTTTATAATGAAAAGGTCCCCCGATTGGGTGAGAGGTATGTGGAATCCGCGGTATTTGCTGCCCCGGTTCAGGATGATTCCTCTGGTCTTGGCGAGTTAGAAAAGGCGGGCATTGAAGCAAGGGATTATATCGGTAGAAGTTTTTTCCATACCCTCTGGAAATTGAGGGAATTTAAAAATTATGGTCGGGTTAATATGGAAGAAGAACTGAAAAATGCCATCAAAGGGAGGGGAGTTTTTGGTATCTGGACGATAAGAGGTGGTGAGTTGGTAAAATTGACCGAGATGGTTGAGGGTAATGAATAAACAGGAGGAGAGGATGGCAAAAAAAGAGAAGAAGGAGAAAAGAGAGAAGAGGGAAGATGTCTTAATAGATGTCAAATTTACCCGGAAGAATCTCTTATTCTTCGTGGCCGGGCTCATTTCTATTATCATCGGCTTCATCCTTTTAAGGAATGGGGATATTACCCTTGCCCCGATTCTTTTGGTTTTGGGTTATCTGGTCTTCTTTCCATTAGGAATCTTGCTCAAATAATGTGCTATCCGCAGAGGAGATTAAATCAAGGGCTTTAGAACTGGGAATTGAACTGAGGGTTACCTCTGCCGAGCCATTCCTTGCCGAAAGGAGGGAGATAATTGCCCAAATAAAAGAGGGCCTATTTCTTGATCCAGAAGACTGGCCGGATTATGAAATTATCAAATTCAGCGACCCTCAGGCACTCCTCGCCGGGGCAAGATCAATCTTGAGTGCTGCCCTCTTTTATCTTGTAGAAGAAGAGAAGGACCCGTCCGAGCCGGGCAATCCCTATGGTTTGATTGCCCGTTATACCCAGCGTAATTATTACCGGGAGTTGAAGAAGAGATTAAAGGCAATAGGGAGATTCCTTAAAGATGCTTATCAGGCAAGGGTCATCGTCCATTCCTGCGGTCCGATTGCAGAAAAGCCTGGGGCAAGGCGGAGCGGGATTGGTTATTATGGTAAACATAGCATAATCATCAATCCCCGGTATGGCTCCTGGATTGTGCTTGGTGAGGTGATTACCGATTTAGAGATAGAGCCCGACGCCCCAATTGAAAAGGACTGTGGTGAATGCCATAAATGTATTGACTCCTGTCCGACCGGGGCAATCGTAAGACCTTATATAATTGATAGAAACCGCTGCCTTCAGGCATTAACAAACTGGTTGGGAATAATTCCGGATGGAACGGCAAGGGTATGGGGAAATAGGTTGTATGGCTGCACGACCTGCCAGGAGGTCTGCCCGATAAATAAAATGGTAAGACCTGGGCCACCCCGAACCAATATCGGTGTGGTCGGCGCCTATCTCCCCTTAATTGAAATACTTAATATGGATGAGGACTCCTATCGCAAAAGATTCGCCCACAATCAGATTTCAGCAAGATGGGTTCACTTTAATGCAATAAAGAGAAATGCCCTTTTGGCATTGGGGAATATAAAAGACAGAAAGACAATTCCGTTGATTAAGAGATTCACCACTGATGAGAATGGATTATTGAGAGAGACCGCCCGCTGGGCACTCAGACAGTTTTGATATGGCAGGATTTTTAAGAAAGATAAAAGGGGCAATCCTCAATCCTGAATATATCCCCTCTATTTTGGCTCACAGAATGGGCACCTTCTTTGGCTATCATTTTTTGAAGTCTTATGCATTGCCCCCTGAAACCGTAAATATCTATCCCACATTCCGGTGTAATCTAAAATG
>CBFGJQ010000111.1:0-30230 GCA_965649095.1 Caldifarciminota bacterium
ATCCCTGCCAGGTGGGATTCTTCAGATAGCGCAGCCATACCCGGAAGTTCGGTCTGTTCAAGGTCTTTCATCTCAAGGGCATTGGTCAAATAGAATTTAAGACGCTCGTCTTTTTCAAGTTTATAACCGAGTTCTTCTAATAAAAAAGACATTTTTATATGCCCAATTGCATAGGGCGCCATCATCAGTTCAAAGGCATAGAAGTTTTTCAAAATGTGTTCTTTTATAAAATTAGCCTTTGCCCCATCACCATATTTTGTGACAAATTCATCCACTGCAACCTTGGTCGCTTCCGCTAAAAAGGTAAGTGTTCCTGCAGCCGGGTCTAAAACTGTAACTGAATCGTTTGCGAATCCATCTTCTCTGTTGAAATGTTTTTTAAGAATAATATGTAATGACCTAACAATATAAGAAACTACGGGCTCAGGAGTATAATACACACCCCTTTTTTCTCGTGTTTCGGGATCATATGCAGTTAGGAAGGTTTCGTAAAAATGAACAATCGGGTCCTTGCCTTTATGCTGGTGATAGTATTCATCTAATATTTTGTAAACATCTGTTACCGCAAGGACCTCTGAAATATCATCAATAATCCATTCCATCTGTTGAGGCAGGTCTCCAAGGGAGATGAATTTAAAGATATCCCTTAGAATTCCTATCGTCTTTGGTATCATGTCATAGGCAAGTTTGCGATTGAACCCATTAAATTCCCCTTCCTCTCCCTTTCTTAGAGGATGAGTAGAGGGATTAAAGCGGGTGCGGGCGGCAAATAAACCGTAGGTGACGGTTTGCGAATACAGATCCGCAAATTCTTCTTTAGTTAATCCGCTGATAAGATATTTCCTGAATGCCTCATAGAATCCGGTGATAAACTTTTTCTCTTGATTCTGTTCATTTTTCAATTCCTCGGTGATGACCTCATCCCTTAAAAATTTGGTTCTTTTTGCCAGTTCTAAAGCCAATGTCTTGGCATCATAGACCTTGGGCAGAGAGAAAGAAAAAAATTGCTCAAGGAGTTTGAAAAAATCAGATTCATTCTCTACGCTTGGAACTGCCTTAAGTTTTTGCATAGTAAATGGCCTTGCGATTGATACCTTATGTACTGGCTTGCCGTTTCGGTAAAGTCTAAATTCAAAAAAGTTGGTCAATATTAAATTTGGAAAGGTGCTGAGATATCTTTTCAACTGGGGCGAGGTTTCTATCTGGTCTAAATATCCAATAGTTGGTGGCTTCGCTTCTATATAGCCAGTGATATGCTGTTTCCCGTCCCAGATTCTGAAATCCGGGTTACCGGCTTCGGTTTTCTTTGGCAAGGTTGTGATGTAAACATTGCTTAGACCGGTTGATTCTGCATACTGTCTTAATAAACCTTCAAGTGCTGAATAGAAACTTTCTTCCCGGGCATCACCACGATTTGAAATCTCAGTAATTTTCTTTAAATAATTTTTTAACATCTACCCGTTAGTAAGCAGAGTATTGGCATAGCCCGCCAGGTCGCAGATGAGCATCAGTTGCCGGTAGAATTCAAGGATGTCTTTTGACTTGAAGACAAATCTTCTTGCCGAAACCCTTTTTAATTTGGGAAGGCTCTTTATTGCATCACCCAAAAGGGAATTTATCATCTCCACCTCCGCATTGATTGGGTATTTGAATCTGAAGGGTCTCAATCTATTTATCTTCTTAACCACCCCCCCTGCCTTTAATTCTATCTCTTTCTGGACATCAAATGGATGCCGGCACCTTGCACAGAACCTTGAGATACTGTATTTCGTAATGATTGTCTCTACCTGTGGACCAAAGAATTTTTTCACTTCCTGAACAAGTTTGTCATCGCCTGAGACCAAGCCTAAAGGAACCCCGTAATGTCCGGCAATCCCGGCATTTATCTCCGCTTCACCCACATCCTTGCCATTTATTTTGATATTGTAAATCAGACTTGAGGAATAAGAATGGTCCATCATACCATTTTCTGTGCCAACCATCGCATGATAGCCGATGAAGAATACTATATCAAAGTTCGCGTTTAATCCTTCCATCATATAATAATTACGCTGAGTTCCTTTGATAAGATTTATACCAGGTTCAAGGTCTTCTATTAAAAGATTTTCCCCTGAGGCATGGGAATCACAGATGAGGATTTCGCCAATTTCCAATCCACTTTTTCTCACACCGCGAATAGCCGAATTTATCTCCTGGGTTGCAATCCTGCGAATACGCAATAAATCCGGTGAATCCTTTCTCATCTCCTTCCAGGATGTTACACCACTTATTCCTTCTAAATCAAAGGAGATGAAGATATTTATCTTTCTTCCCATAGAAAATTTATCCACCACTTATCGGTTTCATCTTCAGGGCAATGTCTATCGCCGGGGCGGAGTGGGTTAGGGCACCGATTGAGATGCAATCAATATCCATCTCTGCATAGTTTATAATATTTTCAAGATTTACGCCACCACTTATCTCTATTTCAATCCTCTCTTCTGCCCTTCGCACAATTTCTATTGCCTTTTTAATCTGCTCCAGATTCATATTATCAAGCATTACCCGACTGACACCAAGGCTGATTGCCTCTTTCAATTCATCCATTGTCTTTACCTCAACTTCAATAAATAACTTTTTCTTTTTGCAATTGTCCCTCACTGCCCTTACTGCATTTGTGATGCTACCAGCAATCTCAATGTGGTTGTCTTTAATCAAAACCATATCATAAAGTCCAAAGCGGTGATTATATCCACCACCAATTCTTACTGCATATTTTTCTAAGATCCTCAAGCCCGGGGTCGTCTTGCGCGTATCCATTACCTTGATTCTATTTCCAATGACCTTCGTAAATTTTCTGGTAAGGGTTGCGATGCCACTGAGTTGCTGTAAAAAGTTTAATGCGGTTCGCTCTCCCTTCAGACATCCCTGGGCCGGTCCGATTACAGTTGCGAGGGTAACCCCGGGGCTGAACTCATCACCATCTTTCAGTTTCGCCGCAAAGACTATCCTGGGTTCAACCTCCTCAAAGACCATCCTTGCGATATCAATTCCACAGAGTACCCCGTCCTCTTTTGAGAATATAATCCCCAGGGTCTGGGCATCAGGCGGAATAATGGCATCGGTAGTAATATCGCCCTTACCAATATCCTCTTTTAGAGCCAGTTTTACAATCTTACGGACATTTTTATAAAAGTTTTTAATAATGCCCCCTTATCTTCTGTTTCTTTTATAATAACCAACCGCACCGATCTTTTTACTCTGACGCCGTTCATTCAATTCCATCCTCTTTTTTATCTCTTTAATTTTATCCCTTATTTCCGCCGCCCTTTCAAATTCCATTAAAGAGACAGCGTCTGCCATCTCTTTATACAATCGGTCAACCTCTTCTATTGTAAATTCTTCTACTTTCTTCCCATCGATCAGGCGGTCGGCTACCGATGTTGCGCGGAGGATTTCCTCTTTTGTCTTTACGATACTTTTGGGCGTTATGTTATGGATTCTGTTATATTCTAATTGTTTATTTCTGCGCCTTTCCATCTCCGCGAGTGCCCTTTTCATTGATTCGGTGATTTCATCGGCATATAGAATTACCTCACTTCTCACATTTCTTGCTGCGCGCCCGGCCGTCTGAATCAACGACCTTTCGCTCCTCAAGAATCCCTCCCTATCCGCATCCAGGATTGCCACCAGGGCAACCTCGGGCAGGTCAAGCCCTTCCCTTAAGAGATTTATACCAACCAGGACATCAAATTCACCAAGACGCAATCCCCTTAAAATCTCAACCCGCTGAATGGCATCTATCTCCGAATGTAGATATCTCACCTTTATTCCGATTTCATTTAGATACTGGGCAAGGTCTTCAGCCATCCTCTTGGTTAATGTTGTCACCAGCACCCGTTCATTATTCTCCACCCTTTTCCGTATTTCATTTATGAGGTCATCAACCTGATTTTTCGCAGGTTTTGTGGTGACCTTTGGGTCAACAATTCCGGTTGGCCGGACAATCTGTTCAACTATGCGCCCCTTTGACTTCTCCATCTCCCATTCGGCGGGTGTGGCGGATACGCAGATTGCCTGATTTATCAATGACTCAAACTCATCAAATCTTAATGGTCTATTCTCCAGTGCCGAAGGAAGGCGGAAGCCATATTCAACCAGGGTCAATTTCCTTGAATGGTCACCTTCATACATCCCTTCTATCTGTGGTATTGTAACATGGGATTCATCAATTATCATCAGAAAATCTCTCGGGAAGTAATCAATCAGACAGAATGGCCGCTCTCCGGGTTTCCTTCCCGAAAGGTGCATTGAGTAATTCTCTATGCCCGGACAATATCCCAATTCTAAAAGCATCTCGCAGTCAAAGAGAGTGCGCTGGAGGAGTCGCTGTGCCTCAAGGAATTTACCCTGCCTCTCAAACCATCTCACCCTTTCCTCAAGTTCCTTTTTTATATTTACAACCGCCTCCTCAATCCGGGGCATTGTGGTAATAAAATGCTTCGCGGGAAAGATAATAACATCATCAAGTTCTTTTGTAATATGCCCGGTAAGGGGGTCAAAGACCTGAATCCTTTCCACAAAGTCATCGTAGAATTCTACCCTTATTCCATTCTTTTCATCGGCCGGGAATATATCAACAATATCTCCCCGAACCCGGAATGTCCCGGGCGTAAACTGTATATCATTACGCTGGTATTGAATGCCAACCAGCTGATTCATCAATGATTCCCGTCCCTTCTCGCTTCCCCTCTTTAAAAAGACCACCAACTCCTTCACCTCCTCGGGTGAGCCAATGTTATAGATACAGGAGACTGAGGCAACAATTATCACATCCCTTCGGGTGAGTAAAGAAGAAGTTGCCTTGAGCCTCAAACGTTCAATCTCTTCATTGATTGAGGCATCCTTTGCTATATAAAGGTCGGTTTCAGGAACATATGCCTCGGGTTGATAATAGTCATAATAAGAGATAAAATACTCAACTGCATTTTCCGGAAAGAAGGATTTGAATTCACTGTATAGTTGGGCGGCCAGGGACTTGTTATGTGAAATTACCAGGGTCGGCTTCTGGACTTTTTGTATTACATTGGCAATTGTAAAGGTCTTGCCTGAACCGGTGACGCCAAGCAGGGTTTGATATTTATAACCGGCTTGGATTCCTTCAACGAGCTCTCTTATTGCCTCAGGCTGGTCTCCGGTGGGTTTAAAATTGGAGACGAGTTCAAATTTCATATATAATAAAAAAGCTTAGCGTGCGATTATAAATTTCTCAACTGCCTTGTCTACACTCTCATTATGTTCAGCAAAGAGCTGAACGAGATAGACACCATTTGAAAGATGATTGTTATAATCATCAAGCCCATCCCAGGGGATCTGATTGTAGCCAGCCTTGCAGAATCGCTCAGGTATCAGTTTAATTAACTTCCCGGAGATTGTAAAGATCTTTATCTGGACCCTTCCCGAATGTGTCAGATTGAATGTAAACCAGACATTCCTCCGGTCTCTAATCGGATTGGGATAGACTAAAAGGTTTTCAATTGAAATCTTTTCAAATGTCTCGGTATGGAGAACAAGTTGTTTGATTGTCCGATTGTATCTGTTATCACTGACATAGACGGTCAGTGAGTCTTCACGACTCGGGATGGAAAGTTCTATCTGAAATTCACCGGTGGTATATGAATTCTTGTGATAGATAAAATTATTGCGCAGGTCTATACGATTTGAGACTTTGTCTTTTCCTACATAGAGAAAGAATCCACGGGTATCCTCTTTTGAATTCAATAAATTTATTCCACTCTCATCTGAGACCACACCAATTAGGGTAAACTTCTGGTCAACCCAGTCACCATCTTTGAGTCTCCGGCCACCTTCATAGAGGGTAATCTCCGGACCGGTATTATCAGTCCCGGGAAGACCTGTGCCATAGACCCTTATGGAATCAAGGGTGCCGCTTCTGGTATCCTTATAGGTGCTGAGCTTAATTACCGGGAGATGGGTTGTTGGAACCGATGGCACAATTATATGGGCTGTATCATCCCAGTATCCGTGAAAGATTTCCTTGCCTGAGATCTGATAGTCAAAGGCTCGCCAGGAGCTATCTCCGGTCTGGACCTCGCGATAGATATGCCCGCTTATCTTATTTGCGGTGGCGGGGCCAATATATTCAATATGGGTTGTATCGCGGATGAAGGCGGATAGATAATATGGCTTCTGTTCGGAGAAGATATTTAACTTCGCAAGGGGTCTTACTGAATCAGGGGATGCCACAATTGGTGATCTGTTTTTTACCTTTCGCAAATTCGTTGCCGGGTCACCGAGTAAAAGATAGGTTGGAATAACACCCGTGGTGTGCTTGGCAATATGGTAGCACTCGCCCATAGTAAGATTGGTATCTGGATTGGTCAATAGCCTGAACAGAACCCTCCCGAGTACCTCGTTGCTTCCCGAGCTTGAGGAGGAGTGGGCACCCATCGTCCCGATCGCCCCCCCTTTTATCCTTACCATCTCCTCGGCAATGCATTCATAATCTGAATCGTCAAATCTGCCAACGGTGCAGGAGGCAAAGTAGAAGAAGAATGCCCTCCTTTCATTTTTTATCAACGGTATCTTTGTATCATAGAATAGCCCCTCATGGGCAAGTTGATGGGTATTACCATGGCCAAAGAAACAGCCGGCAAATGCCCCCTTATTCAATTCTTTTATAAAATCCTCCATTGCATTCGGCTTTTTCGTTGGATAGGTAAATGGAGGATAACTGATCATATATAACTTTGCAATATCATATAGAGTATCGGGAATAATGCCCGCTATTCCTTCGGTAGAGGTTGTATGGACTAATCCTTCCCATTTGTAAATCTCTCCTCCCCATTCGTCATCCGCGGTCAGGAGAATCCTCTTGTTCCATATTCCATCAATATCGCTATTCTCATAGGCAATCAGTTTGTCAATAAAATCACGCAGTTCCTGATTTGTGCGCACCGTTATCCTTCCCATCACCATCGCCTCATTTCCGTAAAAGTTCACATACTCACCTTCATATATATAATTTGGGGGTATACCGGGATTACCAGAGAGGGTTGTCCCCGCCTCATACATCGGCACAAAATTGGGTGGGTTCTCTTTCTTGAGATTGTTCTTATAATCATAGGTTGCATCACCAACAATCAGGACATATTTGGGAACAACTGTCCAGTTGTTATAGGCATGGAAGAGAAAATGCTTGATTGCCAGAGGGTCATATTTACCATAAGCGAAGTCATCAAAGATTGCATCCACAGTAACGACCTTTGTAGAATACTCCCTTTTTCTATAGTTTACCAAGGGCAGAAGTGAACTATAAAAATTCTTGTGGGTGATGAAGATATATTCACAGCCTGGGTCAGGCACTCTTAACCTTCCGGGATTGGCTAAGACCGGTATCGCTGGTATTGCCGAGTTGAGCTGGGCAAAGAAGAGAAGTTGAAACGAATCGCAGCTACTTGAGAAGGTGACCCTATCCTGGGAGATTGTGTAGTTTTCAAGCATCCGCGGAACCTTTAAATTTGTCACATCAAGGAGAAATAGCTTGGATTTGACACCTTTACACCTGATACTATAATCCCCTGGCTTTTCAAAGAGGGCATAAAATGGCAGGCTCACATCGCAGACCCGCTGATAGATTAGGTCAATTGAATTCAAAAGGCAGTAAAAGTCGGCGGTAGTTCCTGATGGGCGGGTAATATCTATCTTAAAATCGGAAGAGTCGCCGGTAAGGACTCCATTCCCTGTTATCTTATAAGGAGGTAGCGCTAATACCTTGGGAGGGACTATTGTATCTGAGAAGAAGACCGAACCACCAAGATAGAACCTGAACCAGAATGGCTGCAGGGGTGGGGGCATTGAATCAAAGATTGAGACTACCAGCCTTGCCGTTCCGCTTGCCCCTGGATGGTGGAGTTTAAAGGAGGTGCTGCTTTCCGGACCCTTACCAGGCGAGATATCCTGCCAGTACCAGTTTGTGCCGGAACGGGTAGGATTGTGGATGTCCTCTTCAAGGTGTAAGATTTCATTCACAACCGTATCGGGACTCGTTCCGTTCCAGTTGGCATTGACTTTCTCCATCCTCTTTCCATAGTTGCCACCAAATGTGAGCCAGTAGCAATTATTTATTGCATAGCCATTTTCAAACCAATTTATTGTTGTATCAGGGATAAAATGGCTCGCGGGAAAACCATAAAAGATTAAATAGTCATCCTTATCAAAGGAGTGGTCTTCCTCACCTTCAACATAGATGGGAACTTCAATCAGGGAATCGGGGAAATCTGTCGTAACATTCTGGGGAAGGAGTTCAAAGGCAGAAGTATAAATCTTTAATGTCTTCGGGTCAAATTGCCTCGGCTCAATACCTCCCTTCTTCAATTCAGCAAAGCCAATTTTGTATAGTCCCTCTTTTTCAACCTCAACCTTAAACCAGGCCCCAGTTGTAAATGGGTTTTTAATCTCTCGTCCCTTTTGCAGACGACGCCAGGACTTACATTGACTATAATTTACGATTGTGCTTGCATAAATCTCCTCAAAGGGGTCGTCGGTGATTGGCAATTGGATCGGTCTCCCCTTAAATTGGACCCTCAATTTTAATCTTCGCGAAATCACCAACTCTTTTCTGACTGGATTATAACGAACCGGATTGACCTTGATGTTTACTGTGTAGATATCACGAAAATAGCCCGGGGGAGAGGACTCAACTAAATTCTTGGGATAGTATTCATCTCTATTATATGCCTCACCCAGGGCCTCAACCTGGGGAACTGGTGGTTCATAGATAACCAAAGGGACGGCTGGTTTAATATCAACCCCTTTAAATCTCATCTCTTCATCCTCTATTATTCTAATTTCAACATCGCCTCCCTGAGGAATACCGACCAGGTAATTGAGCGAAGGGAGGTTTGGTTCACCAGGCTGAACAGTCCAGGTTGCCCCGGGAAATGAGAGGGACTCCGGGGCCATTCTCTCTTCAGTAAATGTTATCTCTAATCCCTCGAAACCGATTGGGTTGAGGGAAATGGCGTTTGCCATGAAAAGGAGTAAGGTAGGATAATCCATAAATTATCTATTTAAGCGGTCTTGCCTCGTCAATGAGCATAATTGGAATATCGTCTTTAATCGGATAGGCAAGTTTGCATTTATGGCAGAGTAACTCCTCTGCCTTACGGTCATATTCCAATTCGCCCTTACACTTCGGGCAGACCAATATCTCTAAGAGTTCCGGCTTGAGCATAAGACCTCCTCTTCCTTAAATCGTAATGTTAAGATCTTCTCTTTAAGGGAACCGAAACCAAGGCTCAAAAAGCCCAGGGTGTAGAAGAGTAAAAAAGGAATCAAGACGAGTTGAAAATTCATAATCACATAGAGGAGTCCCATTAATATATAGCATCCAAATAAAATTTCCAGAAAGGGGATGAGAAGTTTTCTCTCCAGATGATAAGTCTGCCTTGCCCCACCCGACTTCGGAGTTCGGGTAAAGATATTGTTCTTCTTCATCAGTCCTTCAATGATGGCCCTGGTGTTTGAGATCGAAAGGCCCATGGTGTAGGCGATTACGCCGGAGATATAAGGAATTTTTCTTTTGTAGTTTTGATAAGATTCTTTTTGTGAGAATATGTAGAGGAACGGATACCCGATTGCTCCGATGGTAAAGAAAGAAAGGAAGATATAATAACCCTGAGGCACGAGTCTTTCCACTTTGAAATAGACAATAGGTAGAGAAAAGATGCCCAAAAACAACATTGCAACAAAATTGATATGCGCAGTCAGATGGACAAATGCCTCATATTTTGCCAGAGGTCTCAGTTGGGATTTTAATACCAGTTTCAGCAGTTTACAGGCAACCTGGAAGGTTCCCTTTGCCCAGCGGTTCTGTTGAAGGCGGAAACTGTCAACGGTCTCCGGCAATTCACCTGGGACAACCAAATCTCCCCGATACACTATCTTCCAGCCCCGCAGTTGAACGCGATAGGAGAGGTCAAGGTCCTCAGCAAGGGTATCACTGTGCCAGCCACCCGCATCAATGATTGCAGACTTACGCCATATGCCGCAGGTTCCATTAAAATTTATAAAGAAGCCGGCTTTAGACCTTAACTCCTGCTCCATCGCAAAATGGTTGTCAAGGCCAATTGCCTGTGCCCTGGTAAGGAATGAACGGTCGGAATTGAGGTGCCCCCAGCGGGCCTGAACACCGCCGACCTCCGGCGACGAAAATTCAGGCATCAATTCCGTCAAAAAATTTTTTGGGGGAACAAAATCCGCATCAAAGATTGCAATAAATTCTCCCTTTGCCAGCTTTAGACCGTGTTGTAATGCCCCGGCCTTAAAACCCCTTCTCCTTTTTCTGCTAAGATGTTTTATGTCGTATCCCTCTTCCCTTTTCATCCTGATGATATTTTCCACAATTGTCTTTGTTTCATCATCTGAGTCGTCAAGAATTTGAATCTCAAGCCTTTCTTTGGGATAATCTAAGTTCAAGACACTGTTTATCAGACGGCGAATCACAAATTTTTCATTATATACAGGCAACTGGATAGTCACCAATGGGAAGGAATTTAACCTCTTAGACGGGGCCTCCTCGCCGGATGGATTCTTTCTCAAAATCTTAAATTTAAAATAGTAATATAACAAAAGGAAAGAGTGGAGGGAATAGAAGAAGAGGATAAAAATTATAAATGTATAAAAGGTTACGATAAAGGCAATCACTCAGACCTCTCCGCGACGGGTTTGACATCAACCGGGAAGAGCGGTTCACAGATAATTCCCTTTAACCTAAGCATCTTTAGATAAGCCATCTCCGGATAGAATATAATCTTATCCAATTTTTTTGGAATGTCAAGGGTCGTAATACCGATGCAGATACCGCCGAGTTCATAGGCAATCTTTGCGGGAAGATCAATCCGCCTTTTCAGTTTAATTGTAAGGTATGGCTTCTGCTGGTGGTCAAATCCAATTTCACACTCTTTAATATCATCGCTATTAAACAATTTACCGGATATGGAGAGGGGTTTTTTGGGGTCCTCATTCAAATATACTACCCTTTCCATCCCGGACTCGTTATCCGCAACCGCGTAGCAAGCAAAGTCCCCTGGTGTTAGTGCCTCTCTGATATCTTCTATCTGATAGTAAGAGGGCATCCTTAGAATTATTGCCCTCTCCCTTTTCTCAATTCTATATTGAAGGTCCAACAAATCTAAACGCGTCTTTATCTTTTTAAATGCCTCACTGATGGGGATTGCAGTCGTATCCCAGATTAGTTTATAATCTAAACTTTTTATGGTCGGTGGGGTGATCTTTTTCTTTTTGTTGATATTGGAGATCCTCACATACCAGTATACCGAGGAATCGGGTAGTCCGGCCCAGATTATTGCTGGTAAGAAATTTTTCTTAGAAATCATTAAAAACCCAATCATCTCCCGCCATCTCATCGGGTCAAGGAATGGAACATTGGCCTTAAATTGATAAGTGTAGAAATTATCTTTAAGACCAATGTATTCAAACTTATCAAATTCAAGCATCCGCTTAATCTGGGCAAATATATCAGACTCCTCGCCCCGCGCAGATTCTTTCCATTCTCTATCTATCTTTGTCCACTCTAAATCGTTAATTCCTATATACGCAAAGGTATAACTGCTTTCTGGAGATTCCCAGATACCTCTAATATCTTCGCCATACCCGATAATACATTTGCCTTTTCCATTTATATGCACCAATCTCGTCTTTAATTCGTAGATATAGGCAAAAGATTTTTGATGGAAAAAGTTCTCTACCCAGTTTTTGACCTCCTCTTCTGGTCTGGGAAGGTATTTGGTATATTGAAGACAACTTAAAAAGAGGATATTCACCAATATTAAAACCTTTATTGAGCAGTGGGAATTATGTGACCACACATTTTATTATAGCCAAAAATGGGAAGACTTCAAGAAGAGAGATAAAGGAGACGGAAAGGGACTTCAATTGGGCTCAGGGTGAAACCTCGGATGAGGCACGACCCGCCTGCGAATTGGGACAGAGGGGAAAGGCCTTTTCGGGGAGATACCGAGTCTTGAAACTCTCCCTCCGTCTCTTGACTTAAGTCTAATTTCGGTTATAATTTATTATAAGAAGGGGGCAATATGAAAAAGTCTTTATTCTCCTTTTTGCTTCTATTTGTGTTTGGTGTGAGCCAGGAAGTAGGGGCAAGGTATTTGATAATCACCCATGACAATTTTTATGATGCAATCCTACCCTATGCCCAGTGGAAGCATAAGATGGGACTGCGCACAAAGATTGTCCGGGTCCCTTCAGAACTCGCCCAGAATTCCACGGCAATCAGGAATTATATTGTGAATGCATATAACAACTGGCTGATAAAGCCGGAATTTATACTATTTGTTGGTGGATACCCTTATATCCCCTGGTCTTTTAGTAATACCCCTTATGGTGATAATAATTATACAAATATGACTGGAGATGTGCGCAATGAGATTCTCTCGGGAAGGTTAACAGTGAGGGATGTTAATCAGGCACAGACGGTTGTTGCAAAGATGTTGAAGTATGAAAGAACCCCTGACCTTACTGATTCAACCTGGTTTAATAAGGGTTGTTTGATTGCCAATGCCTATGGTTCTAATGGCTCTCCGGACGATGATTCTGCCCTCTATCGCCAGGATACCTGGTATGTTGCCGGATTGATGGTGAGCAGTGGCTATGCTAAGGTTGATACATTCTATGCCCTTAATGGTGACAATGCAGATTCGGTTCGCAATGCTACAAATAATGGAAGGGAATTTGTCCTCTATCGGGGTAGTGCTACAAATAACTGGTATCCGCCATTTAATGTAAATCCTGATATCCTTGCCAATGGAAACAAACTGCCCATTGTGATTTCTGCAACTTGTGGAACATTGGGAACTGGTTCAAGTCCGGCAACCGCCGAGTACTGGTTTTTAACCGGCACCCCAACCACACCAAGGGGCGCGGCAGGCTACTTCGCTACGACAACCACTGGCACCGGACTTGCTAATTATAGAAGTGCCGTCACCAGGGGTTTCTTTGACGGTGTCTTTTTATATAAGAGGCGAACCTTTGGCCAGGCTTGTGAGGATGGCAGATTGAGGGTTTATAATATGGGTTCTACCTCAGAATATCAGGGCTTTACCACCGTTGGCGACCCGGCAATGCAAATCTGGACTGCAACGCCAAGGATAATCACCGTCTTACACGATACTATGCTCTATGCAGGCACTGACGAAACATTAAATGTTACTGTCCAGTATCAAGGCAATCCGGTTGAATCCGCCTATGTCTGTATAGTGCTTGATACCTTAATTTATCAAACCGGCTGGACGGGTTCTGCAGGCACGATAGCCTTCACATTCTATGCAACCCAACCCGGGAATATGGATATAACTGTGACGGGCAGAAATCTTTATCCATATGAAGGGACCGCCTCAATCGTGGCGGGGGATGTCTTTCTCAGTTATATCGGGAATATCATCGCGGATTCGCTTGGCAACAACAATGACACCATAAACCCCGGGGAGACGATTTTGCTCTGGGCAACAATAAAGAATCTCGGCAGTGTTTCAGCACAAGATGTTAATGCAATCTTAAGAACTACCGATACCTTCGTTGTCATCACTGACAGCATTTCCCTTTACGGCAATATCAACCCGGGTGTTAGTTCAAACGGACTGAAACCATTTGTCTTTACGGTCTCACCAAAGACTAACGCCCACCTTATTCCTTTTCATATTATAATTAAAGACGCAAATGACAGCACCTGGATTGCCAGTTTTTCTCTAATGACTACGGGTGTAAGTGGTGGTGGCAGTGGGACTGGCCCAGACCCCTATGGCTATTACATATATGATAATACCGATACATTGACGGGCAATGCACCAGTCTATACCTGGTTTGAAATTGCACAACAAGCTGGGGGGCCGGGGACAATTATCTGGCAGATAACCAATGAAGATGCGGATACGGTAACTTTGCCTTTGCCATTTACATTCAAATTCTACGGCATAAATTACAATACAATCGGAATTTGTTCCAATGGCTTTGTAGAGATTGGTGGGGCGACATATCCATACAGTTATAATGACCCGATTCCGACTGTGGGCAAGGCAAAGCACTTTGCTGCACCGTACTGGGATGATTTAGACCCAAGTGCTTCCGGGCATGGCGATATATATCGGCATTATGACCAAAACAATCATCTCTGGTATGTAGAGTTCTATCAGGTTGCACTTGGCTATGGAAGTGGCGCCTGGCAGACATTCCAGATTGTCCTCCGCGACCCGGCTTATTATCCCACTCCCACGGGAGACGGTGAGATTCTTTTCTATTATCACACCGTTTCAAATGCAACAAGCAATACGGTGGGAATAGAGGATCACACTGAGACCCGGGGGTTGCAATATCTCTTTAACAATAGCTATGACCCCAATGCCGCACCGCTGGCAAATGGCAGGGCGCTTTTGATTACCACTAAACCACCAGCAAGTCAGCACTTGCCCTGGATAAATCTTTTAAGTTTTACGGTCAATGACGCGGGCGGGAATAATAATGGAATTCCCGAACCAGATGAGACAGTAGAAATTGTATTATATATTAAAAATAGTGGGGATACATCGGTTACCAATGTTACCGGGAAACTCAGGGAAAGCTCAACGAGTCTATCTCTTGTTGATAGTATTGCCAATTTTGGTAATATGAATATTGGAGCCCAGGCGAATAATATTTCAGATCCCTATATTGTGCAGATTGCCCACGACCCGGTTGACACCTTTGTTGGTATGACTGTCTATTTCACAGGCAATAATGGCAATTATGAGACCTACGCCTATTTTACGCTCCACATACATGCGGAAACTGGGATTGAGGAATCTGCAAGTTTGCAATCTGCAATCCGAAATCCGCAATTAGAGGTCCATCCAAATCCATTCCGTGATTACACAGTAATCAAGTATACACTAAGCACTATGCACTATGCACCGGATAATAAACTCCCTACTGCCTACTCCATAGTGCCTACTATCCGTATCTACGATGCCACTGGCAGGTTGGTTAGACAATTTAACCATTTAACCAATTACCAATTTAATGAAATTGTGTGGTTTGGCGATGATGACATGGGTCGCAAACTTCCGACCGGTCTCTATTTTGTGAGACTCGCAACCGACGAATTCAAGGAAATTCGGAAAGTTATACTCATTTGGTGAAGAGATGGTTCCGGAGGTCTATTATAAGAGGCCCGTCATTTCAGTAAGGGACAGTTTGCCGATTTTAGCAATCAAACATTAGATGCTTGACCAGTCTTAATTTTTCTGTATACTCAAGTGTGAAGGTTGGTTCCGGCATTCTCTTACTATTTATCCTGCTTATAGTAATCATCATTTTTGCGCGCATTGAGTGGACAAAGCATTTGAAAAATTTAAAGGCGATTAAGATTAGAATTGTTGTAAATGGCACAAGGGGAAAATCAACAGTGACAAGGCTTATCGGGGCCGGGTTAAAAGCAGGTAATCTCAAGGTCTTCGCAAAGACTACGGGCACAAAGCCGAGGATTGTTATAAATAATAGTATTGAAATCCCGGTGATAAGGCCGGGAAGGCCGAATATCAAGGAACAGATCAAGGTAATGAAAATGGCAGTTCAGGAGGGGGTAGATGCAGTGGTGCTTGAAAATATGTCAATAAGACCCGACCTCCAGTGGACCGAAGAGAGTAAAATCATAAAGCCAGATATTGTGGTAATAACGAATGTGCGCGCCGATCACCTTGATGTAATGGGACCAACCCTAAGGGATATTGCCAAAAATTTTATCAAGGCAGTCCCAAAGGGGGCAAAGGTCTTTACTGCCGAGCAAGAAAATTATTCTTACTTGAGAAGCGTTGCGGAAGAAAGGAGGATTGAAATCTTTCGCTGTATTGAAGAAGATATCACGGATGAAGAGATGGAAGGGTTTGGTTATGTAGAACATAAAGAGAATGTTGCCCTTGCCCTTGGCGTTTGTAAATCTCTTGGTATCCCGAAAGATTTAGCATTGAAGGAGATGTATAAATATATCCCTGACCCGGGCATATTAAGAAAGTGGGTATTGAAGATAGAGGATAAAAATATCACCCTCTTTAATGCCCTCGCGGCAAATGACCCGGATTCTACTTATCTAATTTACAAGCGACTGGGCAATTCAGGGGGGCGATTTTATATAATTGTAAACTGTCGTGCCGACAGACTTGACCGCTCCGTGCAGATGGCAAGACTGGTTAAGGAAAAGATCCCGGCAAAGCTCTATTTTTTAACCGGTGGTAATACCAGGGCCTTTTACCGTGAGGCAATGAGACTCAAGATGGAGAAAGGGAGGATTATTGACCTCGGTGGAAAAAGTATTGCATCTGCCTGTGCTACGATTATTGACAGAGTAGAAGCTAATGCTACAATTTTAGCAATCGGTAACATCGTGGGTTATGGAGAGCAACTGATTGAATACTTGATTAAAAAAGGCAATCCAAATCTAAAGGAGTTTCATAGATGATTGTTGTGGCAGTTGGTCTGGGGATGGTGTTGAACTTTTTACTCACCGAGACGATTGGACTTGCTGCCGGCGGTGTCGTCGTCCCGGGATATATTGCCTTGAGCCTTCATAAACCCGATATGGTCTTAAGCACAATTTTAGTTGCCCTGGTGACATTTATTATCGTGAAAGTCCTTTCCAATTATATCCTCCTCTACGGAAGGAGGATGCTTATCCTCTGTATCATAATCGGTTATTTAATTGGTTATCTCACCCGTCTTTATCCGACTTTATCCTATGAGACACTGAATTTTGATATCACAACGATAGGATTTGTAGTACCCGGCTTGATTGCCTATTGGATGCATCGTCAGGGAATAATTGAAACGGTCAGCACGATGCTTATCGCTGCAGTCTTTGTGCGTTTTACTCTGATAATCATTACCGGGGGTGCACTATCTCAGTAAAATTGCGCAGTGGAAAAGTCCCCAATTATATACTTATTATTGTCGGTCTTATTTCAATCCTTTTTGGTTATATTGGTTTGAGTTACAAAATAAAGTATTACACCCCCCAATACAAAGAGAAGATTGAAAGTGCCCGCCTGACGAAGATCTTCTTTGAAAAAATAAAAGCGGAAAAAATGAGAAGCGGTATAAGTATTGACCCGATAAATGACCCCAATCAGACCGGTCTGATCGGTCTTGAGCATTCTCCCATAACCAGTGAGCCAGGGGACTTGAATGCCAAACTGACGACGACCAATCCGAATATTTCCGCAGTTGTCGTAGAACTCTTTCAGAGGTGCAAATTAAAGGCCGGTAATGTAGTCGCCGTCTCATTCAGCGGTTCATTCCCAGCCTTGAATCTCGCTGTTCTTTCCGCAATTCAGACGCTCAATTTAAACCCCATTATCTTCACCTCGGTGAGCTCCTCAATGTGGGGGGCAAATGACCCTGATTTTACCTACCTTGATATGGAAAAGTTTTTATATAAAAATGGTTTATTAAAATTCCGCACTGCTTGTGCCTCAATAGGCGGTATTGATGATATGGGAAGGGGTTTGAGCCCAAAGGGCAGGGAGTTGATTTTAAGGGCGATGAAGAGAAACGGAATATTGGAATTGAAGTCAAAAAATCTTGAAGAGGCAATTGATTTGAAGTTTAAACTCTATTATGAATTCGCCAAAGCTGAAGAGATATCCTGTTTTATAAATGTCGGTGGTGGGGCGGCTGCCCTGGCGGGCTTTGAATTACCCACCGGAATTCTTGACCCATTAAAATACTCATCCCACCAGGGCTTGGTCGGCAGATTCCTTAAGAATGGAGTCAAGGTCATTAATCTCAATGATATCCGCCACCTGGCGCACCGATATGAACTACCCATCGCACCAATTCCCATCCCCCAGATTGGGGAAGGAAAATTGTATTATGAAAATAGATATTCGGTGCCCCTCGCAACCGTCTTTTTAATAGTCCTTGGCACAATAATCTTTGTTGTTTTGAGAATTGATATAGACTATTATTTAAGGAGGCATGATGGGTAATCTTTTTCTCTTATCTCTATTATTCGGACAAACTATGAGCATCACTCCCAGGACTGAGATAAAAATAAAGATTCACACGACCAAAGAAGAGTCCTATCTTATCCTGGCAAAAAATCAACCATTGGAGATAAAGGCTTCGGGACCAACCTGGTTGAGGGTTTATACACGAATACCCTGGTCGGGAGAGAAGAAGGGCACAAGGATTTATAAGATAATCCTTCAGGAGGACGATATAAAAGAGAAATTTATCACCCAGGAGACTGAATACTCATCTATTGCCCGATTTGATAAAATGAGATTGAGCAAGTGGCGTTCCTTTTATATAAATGTTCCGGAAGGGTTACATACCTACCGACTTATCTACTGGCGTGCCCCACAGGATACGATTCTTTTGAGAGTTACCTATGAGGCACCAGGAAGGTGGCAGGATATCCCGGCGCTCTCCTATAGTTCCAAACTTAACCTGGTTGAAGATGAAAAGGTGATAGATTATTATGAGGCAACACCCGAAAGGCCGGTAATCCTTGAAATCAGCGGTCCAAAGAAGATTAAGATCATATCAAGGCTAAATCTATTAGCGAATGTGCAGGGTGAGCAGGTCTATTCAATCACTGTTAAAGAGAAAGAGAAAAAGATAAAATCGGTAAAATTCAACTGCTATCGTTCCGAGACGGTGGAATATAATAATCAGAAGGATATTTTACCTTCAAATCCTCATAATTTTTATATCAATGTTCCCGGTGGGACCCATCGCTATGAATTCATACCCGCGGGGAATGCGCGCATCAGCTTAAGATTCCTAACCGAAGTAAAATGATAATTTTCATTATTTATCTCCTATTTGCCTTTGACCATTCGGTTAAGTCGCAGATTGACTTTGTCTACGACTACAACATCTTTGAATACTCAAAAAAGAGTCTTGAGGATTTTATCCAGCAGATTCATCCGGAGCGATTCCCTTTTGAGACATATGATGATTTTTACATACACTACAATCTCCAATTGCTAATCAGGAATAAATTTTTCAGAAATCATAATACAACCATCAATTTCAGTTTTTCCGGTTATAACTATATTGTCAACGAGCAAAAGGACTATACAATCTTTACCACCGGATTAAGGCAGTCCTTTGGGGGGTGGTCGGTCAAGTTTGAATATCTATTTCGGCCACACTATTTAATCAGATATTACCGAGCGCCACAAAATTCCCGTTACATTGGCTGTAAATTCAGTGAGCAGTTCGGTTCACTTAAATTGTCCTTCATCCCTGCTAAAAGGTTTGATTTAAGTTTTATCGTCGGTTATGAGATTGATGATTATATTAAGGAGTTTGATGTCTATGATGCAAGGGCATTGAGGGTGGGCTTTAGTCTTGAATTTGGTCTAAATAGATTTTTCAAGCCGGAAATAGATTATGAATTCAAGTCATCAGCGGCAAGGGGTCCCGTTCCTGATATCTCTTATAGCCAGCATAAATTATGGATAAAAACAGAGTTATGCACAGGTCTTCCCGGGTTTTCAAAATGGAAATTTGGTTATCAAATGAGTCATCGCATCTATACGACTGAGGTCTCGCCGATTCTTGATTCACCACATAGTGGAAGATTGGATATCGTTAATAACTTCAGAATTGCCTGGGAATTTCCGGTTTTCAGTGGACTATATCTATCACTGGGCTATTCATACGAATTTCGCCGTTCTCACTCCGATGTGTATCCTGATATTGGTGATTATAAGAACTACGATAAATGGATGGTTGGTTGTGGTCTGGAGTTTGTTTATTATTGATTCATTTGCCTCGCTCAGAATGTCCGATCGCATCTTTAGTTTATAGCCAGGGAATAGGAATTTCAAAAATTCCTATTCCCTCTTTGAATAAGGAGAAAAAATGTCCAGAAATTTCGTTTTGATTATTGTGCTACTAATAATGGGTTGCCATCGGCCCCGGGTTGAGACTCATAAATTTGTCATTGTCAGCGAATGTAAACTCCCTGGTTATGCCAAGGATATAGATATAAAGGGGAATTATGCCTATATCGCCAATGACCAGGGTGGCCTGCAGATTGTTGATGTCTCAAATCCAGAGTCTACATTTATCGTGGGTAGTTATATCAGTCAAAAGAACTATCAAGGAGTTGCGGTCAGGGATAGTTTTGCCTATGTGGCAGTTGCCGCCTCGGATGGGGGAATAGCAATCTTTAATGTGCAGAATCCGGACTCAATTGTGCTTGTGGGGCAAGACCCTTCCTTTTATGCCTATCGGATTGCTGCCCCAAAGAATGATACACAATTTGTCTATGTTGCCGCCCGTTACTGGTTGATTGTTGAGGATGTCTCCTGGCCACAGTATCCAAGTTTCATCCGCCGGTTTGCCACACCCGGCAATGTCCACAGCCTATCTGTTATTGATTCTATCGTCTATCTTGCCTGTGAGCAGATGGGCTTGCTCATCTATAATCTAAACCATCCGGATAGCACGGCAAGGGTTGGGGCGATAGATACGCCA
Source organism: Caldifarciminota bacterium (assembly GCA_965649095.1). Taxonomy (GTDB): domain Bacteria; phylum Hydrothermota; class Tepidihabitantia; order SM23-42; family JAOAFX01; genus JBDRWI01. Next base: position 20,557 of record CBFGJQ010000111.1, read on the forward strand.
TCAAATGCCCGTGATATATTCGTATGCGAGAACAGGGCATATATTGCGGATGGCTATGGTGGTCTTGTAATAATTGATATCTCAGATCCTGGTAATCCCGAAATCTTAAGTTCCTATGATACACCGGGTTATGCCCAGGGTATCTTTGTAAAAGATAATCTTGCCTATCTAGCCGATGGTAGCGAGGGATTAAAGATTTTTGATGTTTCAGATTCTCAAAATCCACAAATTTATGGTGAGTTGAAGACGCCATATGCCTATAATCTCTATGTAAGAGACAATTTGGTCTATCTTGTTGACAGAGACCTCGGATTGGTTATAATAAAGGAGGAGAATAGATGATTCTCTTCTGTCTCTATTTTGCCTTTCTGGCGGGTAATCCTCTTATTAAAGTAATAGAAAAAGGTAACAGGAGAATTGTGCTAAATGTCTCTTTCGGTGAAGAGAAAAAAGAGCCGATAAATATCGGTTTTATCCTCTCGCCCGTTATTCCCTCTTTTGACTATCGGTTAATCAATTCTGATACCTCCGAAATAAAAGAGACAGCTGTCAATAATAATCCGGTAGAAATAGGATGCCCAATTAACCTGATGGGATATAATCTATTCCCTGTGCTTGTTCATTCAAATTTCACTCAAAACAATAGGAAGATAAATGTGCGCAAAATGGACTTAAGACTTAATTTTGAGAGCTACCAAGATATAAACCTGCCACAGAGCCTGGGACAGGTATTTAAAAATTTAATCCTAAATTATGAGGATAACCCCCAGACAAAGCCAAAGGGACTTTTGATTATTACACCAAATTCTTTTTATAATGCGGTCTTGCCACTCGCGGACTGGAAGGAAAAGAAAGGCTACCGGGTTACGATTGCCCGACTCGCAGAGACAGGGAATACCCCATCGGCAATAAAGAATTATATTGCCAATGCCTACCATAACTGGAATCCACCATTGGAGTATGTGATACTCATCGGTGATAAGGATTCCTTGCCCGCATACTCCTATGCGGCCCCGGTGGGTGCTACAGACTATCCGTATACCCTGATTGATGGCGATGATTTCCTTGCCGAATTGCTGATTGGACGAATATCTGTAGCAACTATAAGTGAACTGGATAAGGTCGTGGCAAAGATTCTTGGCTACGAAAGGAATCCTTATACTGGTGAAACCCAGTGGTATGAAAGGGCTTTAGTGGTCGGCGCAAATATGCCGGTCGGTATGACCACACCCATACCAGTAAAGAGATGGGTCAGAGAAAAATTGATTGAATATGGTATCAATACGGTTGATACAGTCTTCTACCCGATGGCACCATCCAATATTACAAATTCAATAAATCAGGGCGTTCTGTTTGTAAATTATCGCTCAGGAGAAGGAGACCCCGATGGCTGGCCATTTCCGCTTTTTAAAAATACTGAGGTATATGCATTGAATAACGGCTGGAAACTACCAATAGTTACGAGTATTACCTGCTATACTGGCAATTTCCAGGCTGAGCCCTGCTTTGGCGAGGCCTGGTTAAGGGCTGGCGCTAATCCCTCAAACCCCAAGGGGGCGGTAGGATTTATCGGTGCTTCCGCGGCTTCAACCAGCAGTCGCTGGAATAACTGTTTAGATTATGGAATCTACTGGGGAATATTAAAAGAAGAGATATACAATTTAGGTCCGGCCCTCTATCGGGGTAAGCTGGAAGTCTATATGAACTTTCCTGCTGAGACAACCTGGAATAGTGGAAGTTCCTTTTACTTCCATACCTATAATCTGCTTGGCGACCCTTCTCTTGAAATCTGGACCGATGTGCCTCAGAATTTTGTCGTTAATCACCAGATGACGATACCGGTGGGAACGAATTCTTTCTCAGTCCAGGTTTTGAATTCATCATCCCAGCCGGTAAAAGGGGCGATGGTAAGTCTTTATAAGAAGAACGAAACAAAAGAGATTGACTTTACGGATGCCGGTGGTCTTGCCAGATTTCAAATTACTACCAGCACACCTGATACACTCTTTGTTACAGTCACAAAGCATAACTTCAAACCCTATTGTGGCTATGCCCTCGTAAACAATTCCGGAGTCTATGTTGGATACTACAGTCATACAATCTCTGACCCCGGTGGTAATAATAATGGTGAGATAAACCCGGGGGAGACAATCAACCTTTCAATTACCTTAAAGAATTTTGGTAATTCAATGACCGCCAGCAATGTCTCGGCAAAACTCTCTACAACTGACCCTTTAATTACAATCACCGATTCAATAAAAAATTATGGGAGTATCAACCCGGGGGCAACGGTCGGTTCTTCACCGTTCATCTTTAATGTTTCTCAGAATATTAAAAATAACCATCCAATTAAATTTAATCTGACAATTAACTCTTCTCAAGGGAACTGGAGCTCAGTCCTCTGGCTTATTGCAAAGGCAGCCGAATTTGAATATCAGAGGCAGCAGGTCCTTGATGGCGGAAATGGCGTCCTTGAGCCCGGGGAGACATCGGATTTGACTATCTTTATAAAAAATATCGGTGGGCTTATGGGAACGAATATAAGCGGTATATTGAGGTCACTCAATCCGGGGATCTCAGTTATTGATTCACTTGGCTCCTTTGGCAATATTCCGCTCGGTGATTCGGCAACAAACTCCAGTAACCATTTTCGGATAGGTGCCTCATCACAACTTGCCCCAGGGCATGAAATAAAATTTATTACGATGCTCTCCGGGGATAACAATTTTAAAGATACGGTTGAATTCTCTATAATCATCGGTGTAGTTAATGCAAATACACCCACCGGACCTGATGGCTATGGCTATTATGCTTATGACAACACCGATGCCGGTTATCCTGAGGCACCAACCTATAACTGGATTGAGATTGACCCGGAACTTGGCGGGGCGGGAACGATTCTGAATCTGTTGAATGACGAAACAAAGACAATAAATCTACCCTTCAATTTCAAATTCTATGGCATAGACTACAACAAGATTTCCATCTCTTCAAATGGCTATGTGGCAATGGATTCAACCTGGATTGCGGATATGTATAACTGGCGAATTCCTGCAGCAGGCGGTCCGCCCTTACTCATTGCACCATTCTGGGATGATTTGGACCCTAATGCTACAGATTCAAGTGGCAATGTCTGCTACCATTACGATGGAACAAATCACCGTTTTCTTGTGGAATGGTCAAGGATTCAACACCTCCATAACCCAATCTATCCAACCCCGGCTGAGCTCCAGACTTTTGAGGTAATACTCCTTGACCCAATTTATTATCCGACCCAGACCGGTGATGGGGAAATCCTATTTCAATATAAAAAGATAACCAATGATGACACCTGGCATAACTATGCCACAGTTGGTATTGAAGACAAAAATCACATAAATGGGCTTGAATATACCTATGCAAATATCTATCCCCCCTCGGCGGCAATTCTGGCTAATAATCGGGCGATTAAATTCACAACTGACCAGCCCGACCCATTTCCGGGGGTTGGAGAGAGCAATCTACGACCTACGATTTACGACCGGCGCTTATCGGTCTATCCAAATCCATTCCGTGATTACACGGTAATCAAGTATGCACTAAGCCCTATGCACTATGCAACAAATAACAAGGTGCCCAGTGCCTCCTCCCTAGTGCCTATTATTCGTATTTACGATGTAACAGGTAGACTTGTTAAGGATTTTTCACGACTTACGATTTACGATCTACACCCTACGCAAATTCTCTGGTTTGGCGATGATAACTCGGGGTGCAAGTTGCCGGCGGGTATTTATTTTATTGAGGTGAAATACAGTAATAATTGGGACGGTGCGATTCATCACACAAATAATATAAGTGAGGTTCAAAAAATAATTCTGCGGAGATGATACTGAAGAATACCTCAAAGGTTCAGAAGCAACAAATAAAGGGGAGAATATGAAAGGAAAATGCCTTTTATTTCTATGTGTGGGTGGGCTTTATGCCTTCCAGAATTTCCACGGTTGTTATCTGGCACCGGATAACCTGACCGGATGGGTCGTTACCCTTGACTCAATAATAGTCTTAAAGACAACCAATGGCGGGGCGTATTGGTATCAACAGAGTAATTATGTGGCAACGAGAAGATTTTTTGATATTACCGGCCGGGGTAATCTCAAGGCCTGGACCTGTGGATTCCTGGGCGAAATTACCCATACCAGTGATGGCGGCCAATCCTGGATTTCCCAGGGACAACTGACGGCAAAGTATGCAACCAGAATTGAATTCATTGACGATACGCTGGGTTGGGCTGTCTGTGGTGATGGCCTTGTGGGAAGAACTACTGATGGTGGTGCATCCTGGGAGTCAAATTTTACATCACCTTTCTGTGCTGAGCTATATGGGGTGTCCTTCATTGATGACCAGAATGGCTGGGCTGTGGCAGGCTGGCCTGACTCAATCACTACCGGTCAGGGTTATGTGCTATGTTCAACTGATGGCGGGATACACTGGGGGGCATCCCTTTTTCACTCCGGCTATGAAGATTACTTTGATGTTCACTTCTTTAATTATAACGAAGGGATTGTAGTGGGGGGTAATGAATTGACATTGACCCCAATAATCTTAAAGACCACAAACGGCGGGGTTACCTGGTTTGAAATTCCCATTCCCGATACCAGTGTTTACTATTTAAGGGCAGTTGATTTTGTTGATAGCCTGGGCTGGGCTGTGGGCAAGTTCGGCACAATAATCCATACAATAGACTATGGTAATACCTGGGAATTCCAGCCTAATCCAGCAACTACCACCCTCTTTGATGTTGACTTTTCCGATTATCTTCATGGCATTGCCTGTGGATATGGAATTATTCTCTATACTACTGATGGTGGCCAGAACTGGAATATCGGAGAGATAGAAGGGGTTGAGGAATCCCCAATCCCCAATGTCCAATGTCCAATGCCCAATCTGCAGGTCTATCCGAATCCATTTCGGAATCACCTTGTGATTGAGTACGCACTAAGCACTATGGACTATGCACCAGATAACAAAGTCCCTACTATTCGCATCTATGATGCGGCGGGTAGGTTGGTCAAATCATTTTCTCCCCACTCGCTACTTTCTACTGTCGTATGGGATGGAAGAGATGACCTTGGTCGCAAAGTGCCCGTGGGTGTCTATTTTGTAGAATTAAAGACCAAAGATTTCAAGAAGGTAGAGAAGACGGCGCTATTAAAATAGGGATGAAGCGGTTAAATTAGATGCGGCTTAGTTTAATGTAATCTCTTAATACAACCGCCCTTGGTTTTTTATGATTTTTACTATAAACCTGCAGAATCTCTCAAGGTCACCCAAATAGTTCTGGATAATCTGGTAAAGTTCTTCTTTGGTTATTTCATGATAAAAATGAACTAACCTAATTCTAGACCCGGCCATTTTTAATAATGTATCTTCGGCAAATTCTTTGGGAACGATTTTGTATTTACCTAACAGCTGCGCAATTTCTTTATATGTTGATGGTCTCTCTTTTGGTGGAAGCGAAAGGCGCGAGAGGAGATGATTGCCAATATCAAAAATTGCCTCAAGTGCCCGACGCAAATAATGCTCAGCAATAGCAAAATTTTCACCTTCAAGAAATTGATTTAGGGAAAATTCTTTAAAACTGTATAATTTCTTAAGATCGGCATTTATCTCAGCGAGTCTATTTTCAAGCAATTCTCTATTAAGAGGAATTTTTTTCACGAAAATGCTTCTGTTGTTATTTTTTTATACTCATTCATTAGCGGTGCGAAAAATAAGTAATCTCTAATCGTAATCTCTTCGTAGTCCATACGAAACTTTGGTTCGATTTCAAATAAAACCCTACCAGACTTAATCACTTCAAATTGAAAATCAAGCGGAGTAAATTGGAGGAGAGAAATGTCAATATTCTCTTTCGGAAATTCTTGTGCGAAGATATGATAAAGGCGAAAGTAAAGACTTAAACTATCCTTTCTTTCAGGTTTATAAGTGAAGACCAAACCGATGTCAAAGTCGTTTTTCCGTTGTTTGCCACCCATAATCTGGGAACCAAATAGATAAACTATTCCTACCTTCATCGAGCTCAGTTTTTTCTTTAATTTTGAAGAAAGATTTATCATAATTGTTAAATTATACTCGCTTCTTTTAAAAAATCAAGATGACAGTTTAAATCAAAAATAATCTTATTCGCCACCCTCTATGGCGAATTATTTGAGGTAATGGGAATTTCAAAAGCACATCCCTGAAATGAATTCAGGGCAGGCTCTTTATTCTCCCCTATTTTAAGAACTTCTTTTCACCTCCTATAATCCAATACCACACCTTTGTCCTGTGGAATGGAAATAGTCATAGGTACTCCTTTCGCCGTATAGTTGACAAATAGAAAAATTTGAAGATAATTAGACTATGACTATTGAAGAGTACTGGCAGGTTAGCGAAAAGCCATTTTTGAATACCCCAGATACAAAATATCTCTTTGAATCTGAGGATTTTAGTGAGGCGATGGGAAGAATTCTTTATAACCTTAAGGAGATAAAAGGTGGTATCACGATGATTGTTGGTGAAATTGGCTGCGGGAAGACAATCCTTGTTCACTCTCTAAGGGAAAAATTACCCCGGGAAGAATATTTAACCCTCATTCTTATCAATCCAAGGCTTTCGCCCAATCAACTTTTGAGCACGATCGCCACCGGGTTAGGTAGCAGAGATATCCCCCGCTATCGCAACAAAATTCTCTCGGAAATCTACGATATTCTTGTGAGAATAAATAATGAGGGAATTACCCCGGTTCTTTTGATTGACGAAGCCCAGACTATGGCAACAAAAGTCCTGGAGGAGATAAGACTATTATTGAATTTTGAGGATGCAAAGAAGAAATTAATCCAGATTGTTCTATTTGGGCAACCTGAATTGAAGAAGAAGATAAAGGGCATTGAACAGTTGAATCAAAGGATAAATATCAGGTATCACCTGAAGGGATTGAATCCACCGGAGACCTCTGAATATATCAAACATCGTTTAAGGATTGCCCGGGCAAAGAGGGAGATATTTAGCGATTCTTCAATACCATTGATTCACCAATATTCAAGGGGTATTCCCCGTCTGATAAATACGATTGCCACGAATTCAATGTATGCGGGTTTTCTTTTGAAAAAAGATATTATTGACCCTGAAACCATAGAAGAGGTCTATAAGGACATAAACGAATAATGGCACTAAAGTTTAAGCAGTTCTATAAACCTGATGACAGAATAAAAGAGAACGGTTCGCGCGGTGAGAAATTAAAAACAGGACCGGTCCCGAAAGAGATGGCAGAAAGACAATTTGAGATAAAAGAAAAACAGGAGCGGAGTTTTGCTATCTTTGCGGTTGGTCAGGAGGATTACGGTATTGACCTTTCTAATGTTATGGAGGTATTACACAATTTTTCAATTATTCCAGTTCCCCATCTTCCCCACTTTTTCTGTGGTGTGACAAACATAAGGGGAGAGTCAATACCGGTTGTGGTAATGGCAGAATTGTTGAAACAAAAACCAAAGACGGATGGCACAAAAGTCTGTATTATAACAAAAACTGGTGAAACCAAAGCCGGTTTACTTGTTGACTCAGAGGTGGAGATTGTTGATTTAGAAAAAGGGAAGATGTTTCCATTACCCGATTGTTATACAAAGGAAGAGGCTGAGTTTTTAGAGGGCATATTTTTGTTAAATGAACGATTCATTGGTATTCTAAGAATTGAAGATGCACTCAAGCATCTTTTAAAATGGAGGAATGAAGATGAAGATAGATAGAAAAATAGTCGCCACTTTGGGCTTCATTGTCCAGGTCGCTCTATTCTTTTTTATAACTTTTAGTCTATCCCTTCCCAGTTCCTTTTACTATTACTACACCGCCTTTGCCATTCTGGTATTGGTATATAACCTCGTGGTGGGTAAATACCCCGTGCGTATTACCGGGGGGCTGATTTATCTACTCTCAACGCTCGGCGCCGGTATTATTAGTGGACTCCTTACTACCAATAGGGGTGAGACATTCCATTGGCTCATCCTATACAGTATTATCTGTGGTTTTAGCGTTATGATGTTTTCATATTATCTTATGCTCTTCTCTTACCCCAATGACCTGCCGGGATTCCCTAGTTCTATGGAATTCGGAATTGGTATATTTGCGACCGTAACCTATCTCTTTTTGTTATTCATCCCATTGAAAATCTCTGATGCGATTCTTGTTGTCTTTTTAATCTTTATTGCTGCTTTATTATTGGGTTTTCTTTTTACCTTTTCCCTAAAAAAAGCATTGGGGAATTTAATAACGATAACCGAAGGCACGCTGGAGAGGAGGCCACTTTCGCATTCTACAATTTTTCAAGTCTTCTATAACAAAATTATGGAATTTCTATCCCGAACCTATGCCTCGTTTACCGATGTTGAGAATGTAAGTAAGGATATAAAGGCGTCAGCCGAGGACCTATCATCCGCATCGGAAGAGATGAATGCCTCACTTGAGGAGGTATCATCAACAGTTCAACACATTGCCAAGGGGGCACAGGAGCAGTCAGAGGCAATTACTGCGATTGCCCGGGCAATAGAAGAATTGAATAACTTAACAACTTCAATTTCATCTCAAGTAAAAATGGCTAATGTATCATCACGCCGGACAACCGATTCGGCAAAGAAGGGAATGGAACTTTCAATTCATCTGGCAAAGATATTGAAGGAAATCTTTGAGCAGACAAGGTTTATTGAAGAAAAGATGGCGCGCCTGCGCGAACAGGCAACCGAGATTAAAAAGATAGTGGACATAATTCAAAAGATTACTGAACAGACCGACCTTCTGGCGCTTAATGCCGCAATTGAGGCAGCAAGAGTCGGTGAGCAGGGAAAGGGATTTGCGGTCGTTGCTGACGAAATAAGGAATCTGGCAAACGAAACCAAACGTTCTTCTACAACTGTTGAGGAACTCATCGCCGAGATTAACAAAACGACTGTGGAATTGAATAATCTGTTAAATATTGAGCGAGAGAAGATAGATGAGGCTAATATTTCAGCCACGCAATCCGAAGAGGAATTTACTGGAATAGTAAATGCGGTTGATCTTGTAACCGATATGATTGGAAGAATCAATGAGGCAGCCGGGAATCAGATGCAGAATACAAAAGAGCTTGTAAGAAGAGTAGAACAGGTGGCACAGGTTGCAACCGACACCGCGGCGGCAACAGAAGAGGTTTCTGCCGCCGTGCAGGAGCAGACCGCCTCTATGGAGGAATTTACCTCCACTGCGCAACTTCTTTCTCAGATCGTTATAAGATTAGAGGAACTCATCAAGACGATTAAAAAATGAACTATCTCCTTGAATACACAATTGGCAGGATAAGATTCGCGACACTGATTGAAGAGATAAAAGAGATAACAAGACCAAGGGATATTATAAAAGCAAAGGATATGCCCAGTAATATTATTGGGTTCTTTGAACTCAGAGGTGAAAGATTACCCCTTTACGATTTGCCCAGGTTTTTGGGTTTAAACTCAGAAGAGAAATTTGAGGTAATTGTAAGTGAGATCTCTCAAATTAATATTGGCTTTAAGGTAGATAAGGTCAATGGAATAGTTACTAGCGAGTCAATAATACCCTTTCCGGATATTGTAAAGGCAAAGGAGTACTTGAAAGGGGTAATAAAAAAGGAAAATGAACTACTGCAG